>JAUWJP010000255.1 GCA_030607635.1 Candidatus Aminicenantota bacterium | reverse complement strand
TTCTTAAAAAAAAAGCTCCACCTTACCTTCAACAAGAGGTCGGCGAGGGGAAGGAAGAGATCCAGAAAATTTCTAGAATCATTGACCAGTTTGCCTCCTCTTTGAGACCTCTAAAATTAAGCAAAGAAATGTTCCTCCTTGAAGAGGTTGTATCGTCTGTTCGTGGGTCGCTTGTCAAGGAATCAGATAAAGCAGAAGTGGAAATACGCTACTTGGAATCTTCAGCGATAGCTCTGAAAGCGGATAAGGGTTTGATGAGTCAGGCCTTGCATAACCTCCTTAGTAACTCTATTGAAGCCAGTAGCGGCGGTGTGATTTCAATTAAAGCACAGCAAAAGAAAAAAACGGCGATTATAAAGATCGAAGATTCGGGAAAGGGGATAGCTGAAGAAGATAAGCTACATGTTTTTGAACCTTTCTTCTCTGGAAAAAAGAAAGGATTGTGTATCTGTCTCTACCTGACCAAAAAAATAGTTGAGGCCCATGAGGGTATAATCGAAGTCCAGAGCAAGATAGGACAGGGTACGACTTTTCTTATCCAGATTCCGGGAGGCTGAGATGAGCAAAGCAAACATTTTGATTGTGGAGGATGATCCTCTTCAGAGAAGGTTGATCAAGGAAAATCTTGAACAAGAGGACTATACTGTTTTTGAATCGGCATCAGGGAAGGAAGCCCTCAATATGATTGATGATCATCCAATAGATATTGCGATCGTTGATTACAAGCTTGACGGGGAGACCGGGATAAGCGTCATTCAAGATATTTTGGAAAAGAATCCTCTTATTACTCCTATTATGGTCACAGCTTTTGGCAATATAGAAAATGCCGTGGAGGCCATAAAGAAGGGAGCCTACGATTATATCGTCAAACCCATAGATTTTGGCGAATTTCTGTTGGTCATAGCGAGGGCATTGGAAAGACTGAAGCTGAAGAAAGAAATATCAATCCTTCAAAATTCTCTGGAAGATAAATTCAGCTCAAAGAACTTTGTGTTCTCCTCATCAAAGATGGAAGGTGTTGCACTCCTGGTTTCAAAAGCTTCGAAGAGTGATGCTACTGTCTTGATTTCAGGAGAAACTGGGACCGGAAAAGACTTTGTAGCCAAGACAATTCATTTTTCTTCCAAAAGAAAGAATGGACCCTACTTGGCGGTCAACATTCCTTCCCTTCCTGAAACATTGATTGAGAGTGAGCTTTTTGGAGCAGAGAAGGGCTCGTTTACTGGCGCTTTTGAGAGGAAAATAGGAAAGTTCGAGGCTGCATCAGGAGGGACCATTTTTCTGGACGAAATAGGAGATCTTCCCTCTCAGCTACAGGTCAAGCTCTTACGCTTCCTTCAGGAGAAAGAATTTTATCGCCTCGGGTCTTCCCAGCCTTTAAAATCGGATGTAAGAATTATGGCAGCTACAAACAAGAATTTAGAAAAATTGATGAAAGAAGAAAAATTCAGACCCGACCTTTATTACCGGCTGAATGTCATCCATATTCATGTCCCTCCTCTCCAGGAGAAAAAGGAAGATATTCCTCCTTTGGTTGATCATTTTATCAGAAAATACAACGAGAGAGAGGGGAAGGAAATCAAGGAAATTTCAGCAGAGGCTATGAACTTTCTCCTTAAATACTCTTTCCCAGGAAACATAAGAGAGCTGGAGAATATAATAGAGAGAGCTATTGTCTTTTGTGAAGGAAGTGTTATTACCTCTGTCGACTTACCCATATTCCTAAAAGATAAGAAAGAGGAAGAATTAATCCAAGAAGGACTTTCCTTAAAAGATAAAGTCAAGCAGGTGGAGATTAGAGAAATAAAGAAGGCACTTTTAGAAAGCGGCAAAGTTAAAAGCAAGGCTGCACGCTCTCTAGGGATAACAGAAAGAATTTTAGGTTACAAGATGAAAATTTACAATCTCTTCTCTGATCAAGAGCATTAAAAATCATTCTTTCCCTCAATTTTGTTAAAGAACTCCTGTTGCGCTAAATTTGGCATAACATCATCCTTTTTCTTGACAATTCCTTTAGTCTTTAATTTAATATATCTTCAAAGCAAGGAGGTCATTCAATGTTTGTCTGGGTTTTCCATCGCATCAGCGGTCTCCTGCTTATCCTGCTAATTGGCATTAAGTTATTAACATCTTTTTTTCTAATGACGAAAGAACAAAAGCCAGATTGGGCTCTTGTTCTTCACACCAATCCCTTTATAGACACGCTGCTTATTATTTCTGTGGTCTTTCATGCTTTTTATGGCCTTAGAACGGTTGCAATGGATCTAGGGCTGAGGAAAGAGAAGCTGCTTTTCTGGGTCTCCACTTTACTAAGTCTTGTTTTGAGCACTCTTTTGCTTGTCCTTTACTTTACCAGGAATTACTGAATGATAAGTCAGGACATCCTTGTCGTTGGGGGGGGATTGGCAGGATTAGCTGCAGCATTATCCTGCGATCCTAACCTTAAGGTTGCCGTTATTTCCAAAGTCCATCCTCTTCGCTCCCACTCTGTTGCTGCCCAGGGAGGGATAAACGCTGCCCTGGGAAACAACCCCGAAGGAAGAGACGACAACTGGGAGAAGCATGCCTTCGACACTATTAAGGGAAGTGATTATCTTGCTGATCAAGATATTGCGGAGGTAATGTGCCAGAAGGCAGTCTCAGCTATTTATGAATTAGAATACTTGGGTGTCCCTTTTAGCCGTTTTCCTGGCGGAGTTATCGCCCAAAGACCTTTCGGTGGCGCAGGATTTCCCCGGACATGCTATGCAGCTGATAGGACAGGACTAGTCATCCTTCATACTCTTTTCGAACAGTCCATAAGAAAGCAGGTCAAATTTTATAATGAATGGCTGGTGACTAAACTCGTAGTAAAGGATGGAAAGTGTCGGGGAGTTGTCGTCTATGATCTAGCTACAGGTCAAATAATGCCTGTAAGAGCCAGAGCTGTTATTTTTTCAACCGGTGGCTACGGGAGGATCTATTCAAGGACTACTAATGCTTATATAAATAATGGAAGCGGCATAGGGATAGCTTACAAAGCAGGTGTTCCTCTAAGAGACATGGAATTTGTCCAGTTTCATCCCACATCTCTTCTTGGCAAAAATATTTTGATTACTGAAGGAGCCCGGGGAGAAGGAGGTTATCTGATCAATAATAAGGATGAAAGATTCATGGCCGAGTATGCTCCTTCAGCCATGGAACTTGCCCCTAGAGACATCGTCGCCCGAGCTATCAAGACAGAGGTGGATAAGGGAAACGGTTTTG
>JAUWJP010000145.1 GCA_030607635.1 Candidatus Aminicenantota bacterium | reverse complement strand
CTTGATGGAATTAAAGACCTCCTGGGGAGTCGGGACGATACCACCCTGTCGACCATAAAAATGAACAGGTTTTTTACCGCAGACAGCTAATCTGACATCCTCCACCATCTGGCCAGCATTCATTTCAATAGAAATGAAGAATTTGACCTGATCTTTGGATGCAATCTCTTCTATTTGTTTTGAGGGGAATGGCCATAGACTGATGGGTCTGAAGAGACCCATTTTGATTCCAGCTTCCCGGCCAAGTTCTACTGCCTTTTTTGAAATCCGTGAACTTAGACCATAAGCTGTAACGATGATTTCAGCATCCTCTATCTGATATTCTTCGTACCGAACCTCATTTTCTTTAATTTTTCTGTATTTTTCCTGAAGCATCAAATTCCGTTTTTCCATAGCTTCAGACTGGATGAAGAGGGAGGTGAGGATATTTCTTTCCCTATCAGCTGTTTTCCCTGTAGTAGCCCAGGGCTTGTTAGGTTTGTATGGGATAGGTTCAGGCAGAGTCACCTTTTCCATCATCTGGCCAATAGCACCGTCGGACAAAATCACGACCGGAGTAAGGTATTTGTCGGCTAATTCAACGGCCAGATAAACGTGGTCGATCATCTCCTGGACTGAATTTGGCCCCAGTACTGGAGTGTTGTAATCTCCATGGCCGCCGCCCTTAACGGCCTGAAAATAGTCGCCTTGGCTGGGTTGAATGGTTCCGAGTCCTGGGCCGCCCCGGACCACATTGACAAGTACACAAGGAAGCTCAGTACAGGCAATGTAGGAAATCCCCTCCTGCATCAATGTAAATCCAGGGGAGGATGTTGTAGTCATCACCCGGCTTCCAGCACCGGCTGATCCGTAGAGCATATTAACGGCTGCCAACTCACTTTCAGCTTGAATAAGAACGTAATTATGCTTTGGCTCCTCCCTGGCCAGATATTCTATCACCTCTGACTGAGGGGTTATCGGATATCCGAAATAACCCTGAAGGCCGGCACGAATTGCCGCCTCTGCCAGCGCTTCATTGCCCTTCATGAATTTTATTTCACCCAACTTTTGTCTCCATGATTGAAAGTTATTCCACCTTTTTGTAAACCGTTATTGCTGCATCCGGACAGATCACCGAACAGTTTTGACAGGCAATACATTTATCCTCATCAGTCAGGTAGGCGTAGTGTAAGCCGTAGCTATTTGTGTCCGACGTGTTAAGTGCCAGACAATCAGTTGGACAGTGGATCACACATAAATTACACCCCTTACAGCGTTCAATGGAAATTTCAACGTAGCCTTTAAATGGCATTTATTGTTCCGTTTTTGTTTATAGTTCGAAGCTCAGCACTCTGTGGGCATGGCATTCGATGTTGACTGCAGCTGGCAAGGAGGCGATGTGACAGGGGAAGGCTTCAACATGAACGGCCAGAGCAGTGATCCTCCCCCCCATGCCCTGAGGTCCTATTCCCAAATTATTGATTCTTTCCAGCAGTCTTCTTTCCATGTCTGCGTAGAAGGGATCAGCATTGTGAGTTCCCAGAGGCCTTCTCAAAAGAGCCTTTTTAGCCAGGAGAGTAGAATATTCGAAGTTTCCGCCAGCGCCAACCCCTACAATAATTGGCGGGCAAGGATTTGAGCCACCTTTATCCACGGTTTCAACCACAAAATCTTCGATACCTTCCATCCCAGCAGCCGGCGCAAACATCCGGACAGCACTCATATTTTCAGCGCCTCCTCCCTTGGCAATAAACGTCACTTTGAAGATATCGCCTGGAACAAGTTCCCAGTGGATGTAAGCAGGAGTGTTATCTCCAGTGTTTTTTCTTCGTATGGGATCCTCGACCACAGATTTCCTGAGATATCCTTCTTCATATCCAGCTTTTGTGCCTTCGGTGATAGCTTCTCTCAGGCTTCCTAAGCCGTCATCTTTTTTGAGTTCTACATCCTCTCCCAGTTCTACAAAAAAAACAGCAAGACCTGTATCCTGGCAGAGCCCCAATTTTTCATCCTTGGCAATCTCTATGTTCTCAAGAATTTGTTTAAAGACTTCTTTTCCTGCTGGTGATTCTTCCTTTTTTTCCATTTCTTTGATGATGTCAAGCACATCATCCTGGAGTTCGAAATTTGCTTTCTGGACTAGGTCTTTTATTGTATCCCTGACCTTGGCTAAGCTTACGACTTTCATATAGTCCCTCCGGGTAAGAATAGATTTTAAAACGAGCTGAATTAAATCTTAGTTTAGGATTCTAAAAAAAGCCTGTCAAGAAATTTATTGGGGCCAGGCCCCATAATAAAGTCTGATCCTATTGCTTCTTTGCCTGGCTATATCTTTAAGTTTAGGGCCATTAGCTTGATTTCGGTCATCTCTTCGATAGCGTATCTAAGGCCTTCTCGGCCGAAACCAGACTCTTTCACTCCGCCGTATGGCATGTGGTCGACTCGAAAAGTGGGGATATCGTTGATGATAACACCTCCCACATCCAGGACTTCAAAAGCTTGAAAAGCTTTTTTCAAGTCACTTGTGAAAATTCCAGCTTGAAGGCCATAGATTGAATGATTGACTCCTCTTAAAGCTTCCTCAAAATCTTTATAGCGGTAAATGACCACAACCGGCGCAAATGCTTCTATCCAGGAGATGCGAAGTTCGGGCTTAACGTTTTCCAGTATTGTCGGCTCAAACATAACTCCATCTCTTTTTCCTCCCAGGACGGTGCGGGCGCCGTTTTCAACTGCCTCTTCGACCCATTCCTCTGTCTGTTTTGCAGCATCAAGGGTTATCATGGGTCCGATATCTGTCTCTTCCTCAAGGGGATTTCCCATTTTGAGTTTTTTTTTGGCTTCGATGAAATCAGCCATGAACCGGTCATAGATTTTCTCGTGGAGAAATATCCTCTGAATGGATATGCAGATTTGCCCGGAGTAAGAAAAGGAACCCATTATCATCCTGGGAAGGGCAAAATCCAGGTTTGCATCAGGCTCTATGACGACGGCTGCATTCCCTCCAAGTTCAAGCGTCACCTTTTTTTTGTAGGCCCTCTTTTTAAGCTCCCAACCAATAGCCGGGCTTCCGGTGAAGGTGACCATTTTAACCCTATCATCCGTAAGAAGAATATCGGCTGCCTCATATCCAGAGGGAACGATGTTTACTCCGCCTTGTGGATAATCTGTCTCGTTTATGATTTCACCGAGAAGGATGGATGTTATTGCCACCTGGGAGGCAGGCCTTAAGACAACCGTATTACCCGAAGCGATGGCTGGCGCAACTTTATGAGCGACAAGATTAAGCGGGAAATTGAAGGGAGAAATGGCAGAGATTACTCCGATAGGGAAGCGTCTCACTAAGCCCCAGCGCTCCTTTGTTTGGGCACTCAGGTCAAGGGGAATGATTTCTCCACCTATTCTTTTGGCTTCTTCAGACGCAATTTTAAAGGTGTTCGCTGCTCTGGCAACTTCTGTCCTGGATGCCTTGATGGTTTTTCCACCAGAGAGAGTTATCGACTTTGCCAGTTCTTCCTTTCTTTTTTCAATTCCTGAAGATATTTTCTCCAGGACATGAGCACGTTCCAGACTTGAGAGTTTTTTTGTTTCTGAGAAGGCTTCATGGGCGGCAGCGACCGCCTTTTCTGTTTTATCTTTTTCGGCAAAATAGACTTTACCAACAACATTCTGATCATAAGGAGATTTAATTTCTTGCCTGCTTTTTGATGCTTCCCATTTCCCTTTAATCAATAACTTATATTCTCGCATTTTTCATCCCTCCTTCATCCTTTATATAATTGCTTCAACATCAGCGCATCCTGCTCTAAGTTAGGACTTTCACAAATGATCGTTCCTTCAACTCCATAGTTCTCCAAAGCTTGAATCCAGTCATCAAAACGGAAATCGGAATCTCTCAGGTTCAAATGTTTCTTTTCTCCTTTATCGTTGTAATCAACTCCAGATATATGAATGTGCATGTTTTTAATAGCCTTGCTTCCCAGCTTTTTTTCGATTTTTTTAAGGATTCGGTGGAATTCACTGTAGCTGTTTGCTTTTCCTTCCCTTGCATGGATATGGCAGAAGTCGACACAAGGCAGGATTCCATCCACCTCGCGGCACAGATAAAGAATATCCTCAAGCGAGCCGAACTGCGTCCTTTTTCCCAATGTTTCCGGCCTGAGCATAACCGGAGTTCTATCTGATTTTAAAATGGAAACAACCTCCTTCAATCCATCCTTTATGGTTTGAGAGGCTTTTTCAGGTCCAACTCCTCCATAGTAGCCAGCGTGAAAGACAACACTCTTAGCGCCACAAATCTCGGCCATCCTGGCTGAGCGCAGGAGTCTTTCCTGACTTGCCAGCCTTTTTCCTTCCTCGGCCGAATTCAAGTTTATATAATAAGGAGCGTGAACACTGAGGGCCACATTGAGTGCTTTTGCTTCTTCTTTTATCTTCTGAGCCAAGTCAGTTCCCATCTTCACGCCTTTGACAAACTCGATTTCCAGGCATTCAAGGCCCATTTGGGCAATTTTCCCAATACCGGCTAAAGTGGAGGATGGAGAAGCTGATAAAGGCACTCCTGCTGTGCCAAAAAGAAGTTTTTTAGAAGCAGAGGTCATCGGCCTCTTCCTTTTCAGAGTTGAGAAATTCGCTCACAATCTTCAGGGCACAGAATTCACCACACATGGAACAGGCCGTAGATTTTGACTTTCTTTTCTTTCTTATGTCCTGGAATTTATGGGGGTCTAAGGCATGTTTCTGCTGCTCTGTCCAGTCGAGGTTTTTTCGGGCTTCAGATATTTTTAAATCTCTATCCAGAGCGCCCTTGACACCCTTGACGATATCAGCTGCATGGGCAGCAATCTTTGAGGCGATGAGGCCAACCCTTACATCGTCGACTGATGGGAGGCCGAGGTGCTCGGAAGGTGTGACATAACAGAGGAAATCTGCCCCAGCCGCAGCAGCTATAGCTCCCCCTATGGCTGAGACTATATGATCGTAGCCCGGGGCTATATCCGTGACCAAAGGACCTAAAACATAGAATGGCGCTTCGTGGCAGACACGCTTCTGGAGTTTTATGTTCATCTCAACTTGGTCGAGAGGGATATGTCCTGG
>JAUWJP010000205.1 GCA_030607635.1 Candidatus Aminicenantota bacterium | reverse complement strand
GTTCCGCCGCCGGCTCCGTCAACCGTGAGCAGGTCGATTTTTGCTTTTGAGGCGTACTTGACTGCTTGAGCCAAATCTGCAGGTCTGTAAGCTCCGGTTTTGAGGAATATATATTTTGCTCCTGCCCGTCTCAATTCTTCGGCTCTCTGCATAAAGCTTTCTTCCTCAACCATGCCCAATCGAGAGTGTCTCTCGAACTCTTTAAAGCTGCCCTTTTCAAAGGCTTTAATAATGTTGGGGTCTTCCGGATCAGGGAGAACGATATAGCCTTTTTTCCTCAGTTCCTGGGCTTTTTTTAAGCTTTTGATCTTGACTTCTCCACCAATGTCTTTAGCTCCCTGGCCCCATTTCATCTCAACAGCTGTGACTCCTAACTTTTCTATAACATACTCCTGGACACCCAAGCGTGTATCTTCAACATTGGCCTGAACAGCAACTGTTCCGTAGCCCTTCTCTTGCCAGTCTTGAAAAAGTTTTACTCTGTTTTCCATATCCGGAGAGCAGACGATTCTACCGTTCTTTATTTCAGATTCATCGTCCATGGCACAGACGTTTTCGCCTACGGTAAGAATTGTTCCCGAAAGGGCTGCTCCAATAGCTAATCCCTGCCAGTTTTGTTTGGCAACATTAGTGGATCCCATACCTGGAATAATAAAAGGAACTTTTAGTTTTATTCCTTTATCATGCCCCACTGCCGTTTCTGTGGTAACTTTAGGGAAGGTAGCTTTATCGCTGTCAGCTTCTACACCATAAGCTCCAACTGCTGTTCCCATGATATTGAAATGAGATAGGTCCACGGGGTAGTCTTTTTCCGAGGCTGCAGTGATGATACCAAAAGGCTGGGGATAGAGCACTTCATGACCTCTATAGGCAGATTTTCCTATCTCACACATGCCGATACAGCCATCCACACAGGTCACACACATCCCGCTGAAGGGGCTGATGGAGCCCTCTGTTCTGTTCTTGGTTAAAGTGGCAGCACTTCTGTTGAGTTTTGTATAAGCCATTATTATTACCTCCTTACTTGCTCGTTTGCTTGAAAAAGTCGGAAGCAGGCAAATTAAGCATTTTTCTCCTTTTGCATGCTTTTTTGAGCCTTCTCCTTACTCTTTGATTTTTCTGGTTCTTCTCTGATGCAAGTCCCACAACGACCTACATTATACATCCAGCACTGAAGCTCATCGTAATAGTCCAGACAGGTTGGATCCATAGTCAGGCAGGCATTACAGACTGCAGTATCTGCTTCGGGACCCTGGCATTTCAGTTGGCAGGCTGGGCAGATATAGAGACAGCCGCCGCAGAGGCGACATTCCTCAGAACGGATGTCAAAAGGAGTCGAAATTTTTCTTTTATATCCGCGATTTTGAAAGCCAATAGCTCGTCCGTCCATCTGCTCAGCGCACATCCGGACACACAGGCCGCAGAGAATACATTCTTCGTTGCGGATCTTGAACCTTACCTGTTTTACTCCAAATTTTGAGGCCAGGTCCTGTATGATTTTAGAATTGGGGGCAATAGAAAGCATCAGCTCTATCATCATCCTTCGAGTTTCAATGACTCTTTTTGTATCTGTTCTCACCACTAAGCCTTCTTCCGCAGGGTAAGTACAGGAAGAGACTAATTTAGTTCCAGGTTCCTCACCTGTCTGCACAAGACAAAGCCGGCAACCTCCGTAACGGCTTAACCCCTCATTGTAGCAAAGAGTTGGAATTTCAATACCATAAAACTTAGCCACATCTAAGATGGTTTGGCCTTCTTCTGCCCTGGTTTCCAGTCCATTTATTGTTAATTTAATCATTTCTCCCTTCCTATAGCTTTTTTTCCATCCTTGGTTTTTAATTCACATCTAAGGCAACGCCTTGCTTCTTTAATTGCTTTCTCTTCGCTTAAGCCCAACTCGACTTCCTTGAAATTTTTCTTTCTTGCTCCTGGAGGCAATTTTGGCATTTTAGGTCTTTCAGCTTGTTCTATTTCTTCTTCAGTCAGTTCCACGGGTTCAACATATAATGAAGGTCTGCTCAGCTTGTATTCTCTAGCGAGGCTCTTACCTGAAAGATATTTTTCAATAGATTCTGCCGCGAGTTTTCCGGCGGCTATGGCTTCGACAACGGTTCTAGGGCCTGTGACAACGTCGCCTCCGGCGAAGACGCCTTCTCGATCAGTTAAAAGAGTTTCATCATCAACATCTATAGTGTCCCACTTCGAGGTTTTCAGATTGTCTTTATCGGTTAGAAATGAAATATCGGGCCTTTCTCCACTAGCAGGAATGAGTGTATCCAATTCCAGCGTAAATTCAGAGCCCTTGATAGGAACGGGTCTTCTTCTGCCGCTCTCATCTAAATCACCTAATTTCATGCGGATGCATTCTACTCCAATAACTTTTCCATTTTCAGTTAAAATTCTAATTGGTGTTACTAAAAATTGGATATCAATTCCTTCTTCGATAGCATGGTCGATTTCTTCTTCAAAAGCAGGCATTTCTTTTCTCGTTCTTCTGTATAGTACGGTTACTTTCGTACAGTTTTTACTTCTTATGGCAACTCGAGCCGAATCAATGGCTGCATTTCCCCCTCCAACAATTCCTACGTTTTCGCCAAGTTCTGCTTTTTTCCCCAAATTAACTGTTTTGAGCAGATCCAGTGCGTGTATAGCACCATTTGCATCTTCACCAGGTATGTTCAGCTTCATTGACTTGTGAGCTCCAATGGCAATAAATATGGCTCTATAACCTTCTTTAAAAAGATCATCAATAGAGAAATCCTTGCCTAAAGCTTTATTTGTTTTTATAGCTACACCCGACTTTATTATGTGTTCAATGTCAAAATTTAATGTTCTTTTGGGCAATCTATGCTTTGGAATTCCTACGGTCAACATTCCACCCAGGACAGGCAAAGACTCGAAGACAGCAACTTTATATCCTTTTCGATTGAGATAATAACCTGCAGCTAAACCTGCAGGACCTGCTCCAACGACAGCCACTTTATATTTTTTTTGCTCTTTTTGTTCGCTAGGAGATTGATAGCCCTTTTCAATCGCCCAATCCATTATAAAGCGTTTTAGAGCCCGTATGGCAATTGGTTCTCCCATTTCTGCTGCTGTACAAACTGTCTCACAAGGATGGTGACAAACTCGTCCGCAAACTGTCGGTAAAGGATTATCTTTTCTGATGATATTCAGAGCTTCTTCAAATTTTCCAATAGCTATTAAGGCTACGTAAACCGAAGCTTCTTGATCAATTGGACAAATGTATTGACAAGGAGCAGAAACGATTTCTTTACAAACTAAAGCCGGACATTTCTTATATTTAATATGGTCTTCGTACTCTTCTTGAAAATATCTCATGGTTGATAAGATGGGATTCGCAGCAGTCTGTCCCAGTCCGCACATGGAAGCATCCCGTGTTGCTTTGGCTAGAACCTCTAAGAACTCAATATCCCCTTCGTTGCCTTTTCCTTCGGTTATGTCAGTCACTATCTCCCACATACGCTGCGTTCCTTCACGACAGGAAATACATTTGCCACAAGATTCATCGCGGAGGAAATTCAAGAAAAATTTAGCCACGTCCACCATGCACGTATTCTCATCCATTACAATCATACCGCCTGATCCCATTATTGATCCCGCTTTAGTCAAACTTTCATAATCCACAGGCAAGTCTAGCATCTCTTTAGGGATACACCCTCCAGAAGGACCTCCAGTCTGAACAGCTTTAAAATCTTTTCCGCCTGGAATTCCGCCTCCGATATCAAAGATGATTTCTCTTAAGGTGATTCCCATGGGAACCTCTACCAATCCTGTGTTGTTTATTTTACCGACAAGAGAGAATATCTTTGTTCCTTTGCTTCCGTTTGTGCCTATTCGAGAGAACCACTCAGCGCCTTTTTT
>JAUWJP010000285.1 GCA_030607635.1 Candidatus Aminicenantota bacterium | reverse complement strand
CTTGACCGAAGAGAAAGGCATATTTTTCTGATGAATGATTCTTTTCACTTCTGATTCGAGCTGAGAAAAGGCCAAGTATGATTCAAGATTGGATAAGGTTGAGGGGATATCAAGGAGAGGCAGGTAGTGCTGAACGATCTTCTTTTCATCCTCTCCAAATTTTTTCAACCTACTCAGTATTTCTGCTTTTTCGAGAAGGCTAAATTCCCTTGTGGCCAAGTTTTCATAAAATACCGCCAAAAAGGTCTTAAGCTCGTCCTTTTCTTCGATCACAAAGACAGGAAGAGAAGAAAAACCCAGCTTGATGCAAGCAAGGACTCTTTTCCACCCCGATACAAGAATAAAGCGCTTATCCTGCAATACGACAAGAGGGGGATTGAGGAGACCCACCTTCTGGAGAGAAAGAATCAGTTTTTCCAGGGAAAAATAATAAGAAATACGGAATCTTTCATCCTCGAGAAAGATTTCCTTTAGAGGCAAATTTTTCTTTTTCATGCTTTTATTCTAATTGAATTCAACGTTAAGTAAAGAGGTCCCCTTAAATAAAGAAAATGGAAGAAAATGGGGCCAGGCCCCATTTTCTTGCTTTGCAGGCCCCATTTTCTTGCTTTGAATCTGTAGGGGCTTGATTTATCAAGCCCACCTTTTGACTATTTATATGGTTTGATTTACCAAACCATTTGACCCCCTGTTTGCTTTTCTGTTATCTTGATTGACCCGAAGCGATGGGCAAACTTCATGAAAAATCAGGAGAAGCGACATGAAGCCAAAGATATTAATAACAAGGGAAATCCTGCCCGAGGCTCTTGACTATCTTAAGGAGCACACAGATTACGAAATAGGTGCTACAAAAAGAAACCTGACAAAAGAGGAAATCATAAAAAAAGTCCAGGGGAAGGAAGGACTTCTCTCACTTCTTGTGGATGATATCGATAAAGAAGTCATCAATTCTGCACCCTCCTTAAAAATCATTGCTAACTGTGCCGTGGGCTATAACAACATTGACATCAGCGAAGCAAAGAAAAAAGGGATTCTTGTCACCAATACTCCTGGAGTTTTGACAGAAACAACGGCCGACCTAACCTGGGCGCTTATCATGGCTGTTGCCCGAAAAATCCCTCAAGCTGATCAATATACACGGCGCAAGAAATTCAAGGGCTGGGAGCTGGATCTTTTTCTAGGGAAGGAAATCACCGGAAAGCGCCTCGGGATTATAGGCATGGGCCGGATAGGCAAGGCAGTCGCCTTGAGGGCTCAGGCTTTCAGCATGGAAATCGTGTATTCAGATCCACATAGACTAACTCCAGAGGAGGAGGAAAAATACAAAGCATCCGCTCTTCCCTTAGACAAACTTTTATCAACTGCGGACATAATCACCATCCATGCTTCCCTCAATCCTCAGACGTTTCATCTGATTTCCAGAGAAAAAATAAATTTGATAAGAAAAGACGCTGTTCTCATCAATGCCGCTCGAGGACCAATCGTGGATGAGAAAGCACTGGCAAAGGCGCTGGAAAAAGGTCAGATTTGGGGAGCAGGTTTGGATGTTTATGAGAAAGAGCCTGAAATAGAAACAAAGCTTTTTTCCCTGGACAATGTTGTTCTTCTTCCTCATATAGCAAGCGCCACCTACGAAACTCGACTCAGAATGGCCATGATGGCTGCTCGCAATCTAGTCCAGGGATTGAAAGGTGAAAAGCCTGAGAATCTCGTTGTTTGAGCCAGTCGGTTTATTAGCTGGGGTTTGATGAATCAAAACTCTAGCTTATAGTTTACCAATCTCCGCTTTCTACTCTCTATCTTACGTATTCTTACTTCTTATTTTTCGGTTTTCGTTTTTCTTCTTGCTTTTTTCCACTTGCTAGGTTAAGCGGTTCATTCATGCTTCCGCTTCTGAAACCAGCAAGGTCTAAGGCTATGTAGATATATCCGAATTTCTTAAAACTTTTAATAACTGCCTCCCGAACCTTTTTCTCTGTTATCTTAGGAAATTCAGGCGGTTCTATCTCAATCCGGGCAATCTGACCATGATGTCTCACTCTTACTTGATTAAAGCCTAATTTTCTAAGGCATTCCTCAGCCTGGGCAACTTGCTTTAGATTTTTTGTGTCGATTTTTGTGTAATAAGGAAAACGCGAAGAAAGGCAGGCTAACGAAGGCTTGTTCCAGGTGGGAAGGCCGGATCTCTTGGAGAGCTGCCGTATTTCACTCTTCCCCAGATGAACTTCCTTCAACGGCGCCCGGATACCCAGCTCCTCAGCGGCTTTCGTTCCCGGCCTGAAGTCAGACGTATCCTCATAATTTGAGCCGTCCAGAATATAGGGAATGTCCTCAGCTTCTGCAATATCTTTAAGCTTCGAGAAAAGCTCCTTCTTGCAAAAGTAACATCTCTGGGGAGGGTTGTTCACAAAATCAGAGCTTTCAAGCTCCTTTGTTTCGATAACTTTATAACGAATATTAAATTTTTGAGCTAATCTTAAGGCTTCCTCTCTTTCTCTCTGAGGATACGTCTCCGAGCTGGCAATAACCGCTAAAACATTTTTCCCTAAAACCTCATGAGCGATCTTCAAAAGGAAAGTGCTATCCACCCCACCAGAGAAAGCCACCAGAACACCTCCCATTTCTTGAAGAATATTCTTCAGTTTTTCATATTTTGACAGTGTAAGCTTGGATAAATTCTCTATTTCTAACTTGTTTATTTCATTCATAATTATGCTCATATCCTATTATATTTTCTTTATAGTTCATATTTTTACCTTAATAAGGTGGGCTTGATAAATCAAGCCCCTACACAAGACAAATCATAT
>JAUWJP010000085.1 GCA_030607635.1 Candidatus Aminicenantota bacterium | reverse complement strand
TTATGTCTGCATTGATATCGAGAGGATATTTACACAGAAATTTAACTCCACCGCGGCTCATATCGACAAGAGGGGAAAATTCCTCTGTGTGATCCTTGAACTTATAGCTGACGGTAGCACCGGGAATCGCAAACCGGATGCACGTTCTTTTTTCTACTTCGTTATTTTCCATGAATGACATCCTTCTCTTGTCGAGCTTTAGTTAAGGATTTCTGCCAGAGAGAGGTATTTAGGATGGTGTTTGGCCTTAATTTTTTTTCCCCGAACATGCTTCTAAAAAATTATTTTATCTGGACCTAAGTTAAAGTAAAGACTCCGTTTCCTTGAAAAACGTATACAATATATCAAATTCCTTCTAAAAGTCAAAAGAAAATGCAGATGAGATACGAAGACCATAAACGGATAAGAACTAAAAAAAACATTATAATCAAGAACAGAATTTCCCACAAGCCGATTCCTTCCATGTGCTCCGCCCGTAGCCTCTCCAGCCACATAGAGGCCAGGAATGTTTGTTTCGCATTTTTCGTCTATCTCGATTCCACCATTCTGGTAATGAAGGGAAGGGTAGACGAGCATTGGTTCTTTAGTGATATCTATTATGTCGATTGTTTAAATTATTGAGGTTTTTTAAAATTTAGGGCTTTGCCTCACAAGGCGAGGCATATTTTGTGTTTTTTTATAAAATGTGCTTAAAATATATCAATCATCCTTGCCAATATCGCTTTACCTCTATATTCCGGCAAAAGTATTGGAGCTCTTCTCTCGGGTTTTATTCCTGCTTTTTTAAGCATATTTACATATTTTTTCATGTGCTCCAATGAAAGTTTTCCTCTTCCTTTGACAGTTTTAGCATATTTTGCAGCATAGATTCCAGATCTCCTTCCGTAGACCATACAGTCAAGAGTAGAATTTCCCATAAGTCTATTTTTACCATGGACTCCACCCGATACCTCGCCTGCGACAAACAGTCCTTGCACGTCTGTTTTTCCTTCGGGATCTGTTTCTACTCCTCCATTTTGGTAATGGAGCGTAGGAAAGACCAGAACTGGATCCTTTCGTATGTCAATATCAACTCTATTAAACATCCTTCTCATTCCTGGGAAGGCATTATCTATTGTACCTTCACCATTTTTAATTTCAATGAGAGGAGTATCAAGCCAGATACCTCTCATGCCTGTAGGAGTTGTAACTCCTTTCTCTCTCACATAACATTCTCTTATAAATGCAGAGGCTTCAACATCTCTTGGTTCAAGAGGAAAGACAAAGGCTTCTCCGTCCTTATTTACTGGTTGAGCACCCATGCTCCTGAGTTTTTCCGTAAGAAGGAGACCGATTATCTGTTGGGGATAGGCAGATCCTGTTGGGTGATATTGGACTGTGTCGACATCCCTCAGTTTAGCTCCAGCACGGTAGGCAAGGACCACTCCATCACAGGTAGCGCCATAATGATTTGTGGTAGGGAAACCTCTAATATGTAATCTTCCAAAGCCGCCTGTTGCAAGAATAGTGGCTTTAGCTCTTACAATTTTATAGTCGCCCGTTTCACAATTCCAGAGAACGGCTCCTGCCGCCCTTCCTTCGCCATCTATGAGAAGCTCAATTGCGGGATAATATTCTAAGCAAAAGATTTTCCTGTTTCTGAACTCATCTCTTATTACTCTCAATTCTTCAAGGCCTGTATAATCTCTGCAGGCATGCATTCTCTTTCTGCAAGTGCCGCCACCCCACTTCTCTGTAAAATCTCCATTTTCCTCTCTATCAATTATCGCTCCTAATTCTAAAAGCCAATGCATGATTAGGGGAGCATCTTCAACTAGTCCTTTAACAACATCTGGCTTATTAGCAAAATGTCCTCCTCCCATAGCATCCAAGAAATGTATAAGAGGCGAATCATTTGGACGATCAGCAGCCTGAGTTCCTCCTTCAGCCATCATCGAATTGGAATCACCATGCCTTAGTTTATTTGTAAGAAGAATTTTATCGGACGGAACGCCTTGATCATTTGCCCAGATTGCTGCTGTTGTTCCTGCTAGGCCCCCGCCTATTATTAGAATATCTACATCGTAGTCTATTTGAGAAAGATCAATTTCTCTTTCTTCAATGAGAGGATATGCCTCAAGGAGATCCACGACTTCATTAGGTCCCATATCGCCTTTATTCTGCCCTATTGATATCTTTCTTTTACCACCGTGAGCATAATCTGGATGCAGGTTGAGCACTTCTTTCCTTTCTTCTTTGCTCATGGCAGGAGGATCATAGTTTTTTCTCTTTATCCTTGTCCTATTCACTATATTTATGAGCTTACGCATGTACTCTGGGTAACCGCCAATAAATTTAATTTCAGACATTTCTCATCTCCTTTATTAATCTGGCTCCCTTTCTCTATCAGCATAAAATTTTTCAAGCTCTTTGATGGTAGCCTTAATAAGTTTGTTCCAATCTTCCTTATATTTACCTTTTTCGATCTCTTTTAATCTGATTTTAAGATGCTCTGGCTCATGGCATTCATAATGTCCATACATTCTTCTCGCTAGCTGAGCAATATGATATTGGACGAGCTCTGCAGGACATCTTATGGCACAAAGTCCGCACTGAATACAATCAAAGGATTCCTCAGCAACAGCCTTAAAATCACCTTTGATTGCATCTTGGATGTAATCCATGACCTCGAGTTCCTGAGGACATGATTTTGTACATGTATTGCAGGCTACACACCTTGCAAGCTCTGGATAGTGTTTGAATAATACACCGATATTGTATTTTTCTTTGTTAATGTCGTAAGTGGCTTTTTCTGCGGGTGCAAAAGGTATCTGAACCAAGTACATTCCTTCTTCAACTCTTGTTTGGCATGCCATTGCAGTCTGTAGTTTATAGTCGCCAGCTTTTCTATAAACTGTAGCACAGGCGCCACAGAATCCTGCCCTGCATCCTGCAGATCTGACAAACCTATACCCAGCAAACTCCATGGACTGCATAATTGTTAGCCCAGCTGGAACCTTATAAGCCTTTCCCATTATATAAATTGTAACCCAATACTTAATATCCTTCTCATCAATTCCTGTAGTTACAGATTTGTTTGACTCTGCAATTCTATCCATAATACTCATTTTCTCTTTCAAAGTTTCCTCCTCAGGGAAAGAATCAAAAACCCATGTCCAAAATTACGGTGTAAAGGGAAAAACTGTGATTCAAAAAGACAACTATTCGAGCCCTCGTGCCAATGTTTTGGATTAACTAGCCTTAAATTTCCGAATTTTTGTCCCTTTTTATTCATCTTTGATTTTTTGTTAATATTCTTGGGGCAATTTTTTTAATTCGGCCCATGAATAAACAGGACCATCTTTACAAACATAGTGAAAGCCGATGTTGCATCTTCCGCATTTTCCGATACCGCATTTCATTTTATTCTCGACAGTGGTGTAAATCTGTTCGTCCTTAAACCCGAGTTCCTCGAGCGCTTTGATGACGAATTTGATCATGATAGGGGGGCCACAGGTGATTGCTATTGCGTTTTTTGGGGAAGGTTTTTTGTCTGTAACATTCTGAGGGACGAATCCGACAAACTCCTTCCAATCTGGCTCCTCGACATCTATTGAAAGATGGACGGGCATTCTCTTCCTGAGCTCTTCCAGTTCTTCCTTAAATACAAGGTCTTTGGATGTTCTGGCACCGTAAATCAGCATAAGGTCTCCATAGTCTTTTTTTCTGCTTAGAGCGGTATTGAGGACAGACCAGATAGGAGCTAAGCCGATTCCTCCACCGATAAAGATTATGTTTTTTCCTTTCCAGTCTTCCACGGGAAAGCTGTTGCCGTAAGGCCCTCTTATTCCGATGATGTCGCCGACCTGCATTTCGTGCAGGGAAGAAGTAACCCTTCCCATCTTTAAAATGCTGAATTGAAGGTAATCCTTCAAAAGAGGGGAAGAAGAGATGGAGATCATCGATTCTCCTCTGCCAAAAACAGAAAGCATGGCGCACTGTCCACAACGGAAGGAGAAATCATTCATGCTCAGAAACTGAGTCCTGAAAGTCTTGATAGGCCTTGCTCCGCATACTTCTTCTTTTATTTCGATTATTTTTGTCAGTCGTGGAATATAGGTATTATGATCCATAATCTCTCGCCTTTTCGAGAACTTCTATGATATCTATGCCAACAGGGCATTTCGAAATGCACCTTCCACAGCCTGTGCATTGGTAATTTTTGTAGAGTTCGACAAAATACTGAAACTTATGGAGAATTCTCTGTCTCAACCGTGAGGCTTTATCTGGCCTCGGGTTGTGTCCTGAAGAATGCATGGTAAAATCAGGGAACTGACAGTTGTCCCAAGTCCTCACCCTCTCCCCTTTGATCGGGGAGGATGAAGTAACTTCATCATTCATATCAAAACAATGGCAGGTTGGGCAGAGATAAGTGCAGATGCCACAGCGGATGCAGCTTAAAGACTCTTCGTCCCAGAATGGTGAGTCGAACATTTCTTTGAGCTTGTCTGAAATTTTCTCTGTATCTTTGATTTGCCTTTTAATTTTCTTCTCAGATTCCGCCTGAATCTTTTCCAAATCCTTTTTGTCCTTGGCTGTTGGATTCTTGAAAAGAGCCTTGGCTAAATTCAGGAGTTCGTCTCCTTTTTTTTTGAAGGATTCTACATAATATTTATCTCCCAAATCAGTCATCTAGACGTCCAGGCCTTCTTTGGAATGAGGGGAGCCACCAACCGAGAGACAGAAGCAATTCGCAGAAGGAGGTGTGTTACAAGTAAGCCCGACAAGTGTTGTTGAGTTTCTTCTTTTCCAATAATAAAGGTCTTCAAAGTCACCGCCAAAAACCTTATCCGTTAAGGTTAAAGCCTTCGCATCGCATGGTCTCACGCCAAAAATAACAGTTGGCTTCTCATCTGGGAGAACCTCTTTCACCTCAAGGCGATTTTCGTCTGAAGTGCTGAACTCCAGGAGCACTTCTCTTTGGGGGAAGATGATTTTTTTAGGAGAGAGGACAGTGTTGAGATAATCCAGGTCTATGATTTCAGAATTCTTGAAAACTTCATAATTCCAGAGATCGCCATCTTTTTGCGGAGCATATATTGTATAAGATTCAATCTTCTTTACCCATTGGGGGAAGGCTTTTTTTGACAGCACTTTTTCCATTTACTTACCTTATAAAGTCCTCTGGATCATCATCCTTAAAACTTGAGACAAGAGAAGGTTTGTCAGGATCAAAGCCTGCTTCATAGTCAAAAAGCTCTTTGGCTTCTTTTTCCAATTTCTTATTCAAGAACCTGACTGGGATATCCAGAGGACAAACTCTTTCGCATTCTCCGCAGTCAATGCAGCGTCCAGCAAGATGGATGGCTCTGACAAAGTGGTAGACAAAATTCTCTGAAGATACGGGCGATTTTTCCAACCATTTTATTTTTTGGGCCTTTTCTTCGGCAGGAGTATCTGGTGTTACAACAAAATTTATGGTATCAGCCACACATTCGTCACAATAGCACATCGGGCATACAGACCGGCAGGCATAGCATCGAATGCATTTGTCTATCTGTTCCTTCCAGAATTTCCACCTTTCCTTTGGAGGTAAAGATTCGATTTTCTCCAGAGATTTGAAAGGATTTTCTACATTGCGCTTGGTTTTTTCTCCGATTAAGACATCATAGACGACCGGGAAATGGGCTTTGCATTCAAGACATCTCTCAGCCAGCACCTCCTGCGCCGCAATTTTAATCTTCCCATCTTCTGTTGTGACAACAAAATCGTCTTTGGCGCCGAACTCAACTTTTTTAGCTTTCTTCCCTTTCAATTTTTTGGCAAGCTTTTTCTCATCTAAAACCCCGGTATTTTCGCAGGAGATTCCTAACACATAAACGTCTTCTCTTTTGATGAACTCTTCTTGAAGCAAGACATTGATGGCTCGGCTGTCACATCCTTTTACAACGATTCCTACTGGCCTCTCATCAGGTTCCTTCTCCTTAGCTTTTTTTCTTTTTTCATCCCGGAGGAAGAGAGTAAGGTTATAAACACAGGTTGGATCCCAGACCAGCTTCTCAACGTCTTCAGGATTTTTTATAAAAGCCGGGACTGGAAGCAGGCCGTTTGAGCTTCTTTGGAAGCCTATGATGTATTTAACTTTTCCTTCTTTTAAGATTTGGCGGGCTTCTTTTTTGAGCTCCTCGAGGTTTACCATTATTGAGTTCTCCTCAGCTTTTTTTGAGGTCCGAGTGGTTTTAGTTCTTGGACAAAATCTTTTATAACTTGAGTATATTTTACTCCTTCTGCCGCCGAGATCCAGGACATCTGGAAGCGCTCGGGTTCAAGGCCGACATACTCTAAAAGCTTCTTGACCAGGGCAATTCTACGCCGGGCATAGAAATTACCTTTGATGTAGTGGCAGTCGCCTGGATGACACCCTGAAACGAGAACCCCGTCTGCTCCTTTATTAAAGGCCGAGAATATGTAGAGAGGGGACACGCTGCCCGAACACATGACAGTGATGGGAATAACATTGGGTGGATACTCCATTCGGGAGACTCCAGCCAGGTCGCTTCCGGCTGAGGAACACCACTTGCAGAGAAAAGCAACTATTTTTGGTTCAAATTCTTCTGCCACTTTTTAGCCTCCGAGTGCCGCCTTTATCATTTCGTCTACCTGCAGAGCGGTTAGATTTTTAACGTTGATGGCTGCTCTCAGGCAGGTTGCCGAACAAGTCCCGCATCCTTCGCAGAGAACTTCATTCACCTCGACTTTGCCGTCTTTGAGGGAAAGAGCATCATAGGGACAGACATGAACACACATTCCGCAGCCTGTGCAGAGATTGACGTTAACCTTAGCCACTGTGGGAGCATGGTAAAGTCTGTCCTGGGATAAGATGGAGATAGCTTTGGCCGCTGCTCCGCTGGCTTGAGCTACAGCTTCAGGAATGTCTTTGGGTGCCTGGGCAGCTCCTGCAAGGAACATTCCCGCCGTAACACTCTCTACAGGCTTGAGCTTTGGATGAGCTTCGGCGAGAAAGCCATCCTTGTCCATGGCGATTTTAAGTTTCTTGGCCAGTTCATCTGCTCCCTTAGAGGGACGCGTGGCCGTGGCCAGAACGACCATATCGGCATCGATCTCG
>JAUWJP010000247.1 GCA_030607635.1 Candidatus Aminicenantota bacterium | reverse complement strand
GGGGAAAGATGAAGCATAGCAGCATCGAGAGGCATTTGTTCGGAATAAATAAGGTTAGGAATCTGGTGCAAAAAGATAGGAATGTAATCGGCCCTTCCCTCGTTTATAGCTTTCCTGTCTGCAGGGCCGACAAACAGGGAATTATGACGAAAATGACCTTCCATCTCCGGCTTCGAGAGAGGGTCCTCCCCTAAAAGAAGAACATGAACAAGTTCAACGTCCTCCAGCTTATTCTTCCTTCGAGCTAAGGAATTCATTAAGACGTAGGGAGTAGCTGCATTGCCGCTGATGTAAACCCGGTCATCACTCTTAATCAAAGATGCTGCTTCTTCAGCAGTTACCAACTTTTTCTTATAGTCGTCCACCCAGCTCATTTGGATCTCCTAATATCATTAAATAACATAGTATAAATTATTAATTATTGTTTCGTTCTTTAAGCCAAATAATTTCCGTTTACCTATTTATACTTTATTATACTTTTCTTTACTCTTACACCTGTTATATTTGTTCATTGTCGCTGGTTTAGTCAAGGCTTGATAAATCAAACCCTTACTCTTTAGACTTCTTCTTAGCGTTTGGCACTTTACGTTTTTTCTTTTTTGCACTCACGTATTTATGCATCTCAGCTGCAGCGATCCGGGCGTCGCCCATGGCAAGAATGACTGTAGCCCCACCCCGAATGATATCTCCTCCAGCATAAACTCCTTCGATACTCGTAGCCATAGTATCCCAATCGACTTCCACATTTCCCCATTTCCCTACATTAAGTTGAGGAGTAGTCTGGGGAATCAGAGGATTGGGGCTCTGACCGATGGCAACTACAACCATATCCACTTCCATGATAAATTCTGAGCCTTCGATAGGAACTGGTCGACGTCTTCCGGAAGAATCAGGTTCTCCAAGCTTCATTCTCAAGCACTCCATAGCCTTAACCAGACCCTTTTCATCCGCTATGTATCTTATAGGGGTTGTCAGGAAGTGAAACTCAATGCCTTCCTCCTCCCCATGGTTAACTTCTTCTACCCTTGCCGGCATTTCAACTCTAGAACGACGGTAGACTATTGCCGCCAATTCTGCTCCCAGCCTCTTGGCCGTTCGAACAGAATCCATGGCCACATTCCCACCGCCTATGACAGCAACTCTCTTCCCCAAAAAAACAGGAGTATCATAATCAGGAAATTCATAGGCCTTCATCAGGTTTACCCGGGTCAAATATTCATTGGCCGAGTAGATTCCCACCAAGTTTTCTCCGGGAATCCTCATGAAATTCGGCAATCCGGCTCCTGTTCCGATGAAAAAAGCGTCATACCCATCATTTTTTAGATCTTCAAGCGTTGCTGTTAAGCCCACTACAAAATTTTCCCTCAACTCTACGCCTAATCTTTTTAGATACTCCACTTCTGACTTGAGGATGCTTTTGGGCAGCCGGAATTCTGGAATGCCGTAGACTAAGACCCCACCAGAAATATGAAGGGCTTCGAAAATCGTAACCTTATGGCCGTTCTTCGCCATCTCTCCGGCAACAGTCAAACCTGCTGGTCCAGCTCCGATAACAGCCACTTTCTTGCCTGTTGCTGGCTGGATTTGAGGGATATAAACATCTCCTTTCAGACTCTCATAATCTGAGACAAACCTCTCCAAATTTCCTATTTTCACACCCTCGCCTTTTGCCTTTTTTATGTTGCAGGTCTCTTCGCATTGAACTTCCTGAGGACACACACGGCCGCAAATAGCGGGGAGGCTGTTGGTTTCTCTTATTTTCCGAACACTCTGGACATAATCGCCTATCTCTATAAGTTTTATAAACGTGGGAATATCAATTCCAACGGGACAGCCCATGACACACCCGGGGTTGGCGCAATCCAGGCATCTTTGCGCCTCCTTCTTGGCCAGCTTGGCATCTAAACCAATGTTAACTTCATTGAAATCTTTGTTTCTCTCTTCTGGCTCCCGTTCCGGCATCTTCTGAGGGGAGATCTTCATCCTTTCTTTGGCGGGAATAGACTTCCGCAACTCCTTCCGCCATTCCTTGTTAAATTCTGCCCTGAGCGTCTCTTTAAGCTCGAGTGGCATTTCTTTCTTCTCAACCATCTTTTTCTCTTACATTTCTAAAACTATCGTGGAAAATTAATCTTTTCCCAATAACACAGAGATTGGATTTCATCATCGAAATACGACTTCCGCCGTGAAAAAAGCTCTTCCCAATCTACCAAATGACCGTCAAAATCAGGTCCATCCACACAGGCAAATTTTGTTCTGCCATCCACTGTCACCCGACAGGCCCCACACATACCTGTTCCATCCACCATAATCGGATTAAGGCTGACTGAGGTTTCTATTCCATGGGGTTTAGTCGCCTCAGAACAGGTAAACATCAAGTAAGTGCAGCCTATCGAGATCACTCTATTGATTTTGGATCCTTTTTTGATGATATTCTGGAGAGTGTTGGGTATATAATCCTTGCAGTTGTAGTAACTATCCCGAGCTGAAATAAAAAATTGATCACTAACAGCCCTAAGCTTCTCCTCCCAGTAAAGAAGATAATTTGCCTTAACATCTAATAATGTAATAATCTTATTCCCTTTTTCTTTCAAAGCACGGGCTATTGGGTATATGGCTGCAATCCCAAAACAACCTCCCGCCAGAAGAACGGTTCCATATTTTTTTATTTCAGAGGGCTTTCCTAAAGGACCGACAAAAACAGGAACTTCGCTTCCGGCTTCAAAAAGTGAAAGCTTATGGGTGGAAGTGCCTACTACCATAAAAATTGAAGTAACAGAACCTTTTTCCTTGTCCCAATCAGCGATTGTCAAAGGAATTCTTTCTCCTTTCTCGTCCGGCATGACGATGACAAACTGGCCCGGCTTTGATTTCCGGGCAATCTCAGGCGCATGCACCTCGATAAGATGAATATTAGGAACTAAACGCTCTCTTCTTAAGATTTTCGCCATTATTTTTCTCTTTTTATTTTTACAGGCAGCATTCCCAAAGAATGTGATTCCTGAAAAACGCTTGGAATAAGGCCACTCACAGAAAAGTCAGAATCTTCGCTCAAGAGGAAGCTGGCTCCTAAAATTCCTTTGGGTAAGGATTTTACTATCTTGACGAATCCCTTAAACTTCCCTGAGGAGGATTCAACCGCAATGTTCTCCCCTTCTTTCAAATTCAATTCTTCTGCATCCTCAAGAGAAACCTTAATCCACCGGGAATCTCTGATAGCCTTCAGACCTCTACTCTCTTGACTCAAGGAAAGACTCCTGTAGTAGTCCAAACTGTAATCCAGGAACATGAGAAAAGGATATTTTTTGCTTTTCTTATGATGTGAATCACTGTACTTTAAGGGGATAAATGATCTTTCTTTCCTCGTCCCATCCTGAGTAAAGACTTTC
>JAUWJP010000306.1 GCA_030607635.1 Candidatus Aminicenantota bacterium | reverse complement strand
CGACTGTTGTCGGTACAGACAGCCATCTGAATATCCTTGGGGCTGTGGGAAGTTTCGGCCAGGGGATGGGGGATGTGGACATCACTTTTGCTTTTAAGACGGGAAAAACCTGGTTTGAAGTTCCGCAAACAGTAAAAGTATTAATAAAGGGAAGCTTTTCTTCACCCACTACGGCCAAGGACTTGACTCTCTGCATCCTTGAAAAGCTGGGGACTAAAAAGGCGGCTTTGAAAGCCGTAGAATTTTATGGTGAAGCTGTGAAAGGGCTTGATCTTCCTGGCCGCATCACTCTTTGCAGCATGGTTACGGAGATGGCTGGAATCATTGGATTTGTTCCTGAGTTTGGAGATTCCCTTAAAGCCGAAATCGAAAATTTTTCGGGAACAATATTCTCCCCTCATAAAGCTGATGAGGACTGCTCTTACTCGGATACATTGGAGATAGATGTTGGCGGGCTTTCCCCTCAGGTGGCAGTGCCTTTTTCTCCTGATAACGTTCAAGATGTTTCCGAGCTTAAAGGAGTAAAAATAGACTCTGGGTTTATCGGCTCCTGCACCAACGGTCGCACAGAGGATCTTGCTCATGCCTCGCAGATCTTGAAAGGGAAGAAGATTAAAGAGGGCGTCACGCTTAAAGTTGTCCCGGCTACAAAACGAGTTTACAAAGAAATTCTCGAGCGAGGAATCCTTGAAGACCTCTTTCGGAGCGGTGCTATCATCAGAAATCCAGGCTGCAGTGGATGTGCGGAGGGGCATATTGGTCTTACGGGAGAAGGAGAGGTCCAAGTCAGCACGGGCAACAGGAATTTTGCGGGAAAGCAGGGAAAAGGAAAAACGTATCTGGCGAGCCCGGCAGTCGTGGTTGCATCCTGTCTTACAGGACACATAACAAACCCCAAAGATATATAATAAGGATATAAAATATGGAAAAATCCTTCATCTCCGGAAGAATCTGGGTTCTATTGGACCAAAATAAAAGGTTGATAGAAGATATTGATACTGACCAGATTTACCATAACGCCTTTCTTCATATCACCGAAATCTCTCAAATGGGGCAGTATGCCCTGGGAAACTTAGAGGGCTGGAAGGATTTTTCGAAGAAGGCTAGTCCAGGAGATATCCTTGTCGCAGGAAGAAATTTCGGAGCCGGGTCATCCAGGCAGCACGCTGTTGGCTGCTTTATTTCCTTGAAGATCGGGCTGATTATTGCTCCTTCTTTCGGTGCCATTTACTTTAGGAATGCAGTAAACTCAGGCTTCCCTGTCCTGAGATGTCAAGAGCTTGCTGAGCTGGTAGCTAAAAAGGCTTTGGAAACAGGAGACGAGATCAAGGTGAATTCTCGCTCGGGCGAAGGTTTAGATGTCAGCAGAAATACTCATCTTAAGGCTGAGCCTATGAGTGCTGTCCAGTATGATATTTATGAGGCGGGTGGGCTGTTTAAGTATGGGAAACGAATCAGCAAAGGATAATTAAATCCTGTAATAATAAAATGATTATTCTTGCCGTGGATACCACAACCTTTGCCGGCTCGGTTGCTCTTTTGGAGAAAACAAAGCTTCTCGCTGAAGTCAACATAGATTCTCCATCAACTTATTCTGAACGGCTTCTGCCTGCCGTGGATTTCATCCTGCAAACCAACGGATTGAACATTAAAGAAGTGGATGGTTTTGCCCTGGCTGCAGGTCCTGGTTCTTTCACTGGCATCAGGGTTGGATTGAGTACCGTAAAATCCTTTGCATTTGCTTCCGAAAAGCAGGTGGCGGCGGTTTCGACTTTGCCAGCACTGGCCTGGAAACTCCGCCATCCCCAAAACCATCTCATCTGCCCTATCCTCGATGCAAAAAAAGGAGAAATCTACGCAGCTCTGTTTGAATCGAGAGGAGGGAAGCTAAAAGAAATCGTTCCTCAGGGAGCTTACTCGCCCGATCGTTTCTTCACTCTTCTCCCTTCAAACAGGATTATTTTTTTTACAGGGAATGGTATTGATGCTTACAGGGATATGATTTTCCGGTATTTCAAGGATAAAGCCAGGTTTTCCCATAGGTCTCCTTTTATAGCCTTTGAGATAGGGCTGTTGGGCTATGAGGTGCTTAGGAAGAAAAAAGGCGTGAGTGCCCAAGAGCTTAAGCCTATTTATTTTCGAAAATCTCAAGCGGAGGAAAAAGATTAAGAGAGCCAGTCTTCCCCAGGATTCTTTTTATTTAAGAAAGATGAAGGAAGGAGACCTTCCTTATATTTTAGAAATTGAAAATGTTTCTTTTCCTAATCCGTGGCATGAAATTACTTTTAGGGGTGAGATTTACAACCAACCTATCTCTTATCCCTTTGTCATCATCTTTAAACCTCAAAAGAAGATCATAGGATACCTTGTTTTCTGGCAGATAAAGGAGCGAATGCAGATCAACAATATCGCCATCCATCCTGATTATAGACGTATGGGCATTGCCGAGGCTGTTCTGCAGCAGGTTTTGAGCGAGGTTCGGATGGGAGGGACAAAGTTT
>JAUWJP010000054.1 GCA_030607635.1 Candidatus Aminicenantota bacterium | reverse complement strand
GGATGGCCTGCCTGGTGCTAGAAACATGATGTGCACAAATTTTCTGTATGATGGAAGTTGCTTATTTATAGCCGTTTATGTGGAAAGCAAGAGCGGAGTATTCAAGCAGGATAGAGAGCATCTTGTCGGCTTTTCTTACGGGTTTGTCGGAATAAAGGACAAAAAAGTTGCCTTCAGAGAACCTGATAATCTCCTATTTTATTCCCAGTATGTAGGGGTCAGGCAAGATTTTCAGCTTTATGGTCTTGGGATTCTAATAAAGAAGTTTCAGAAAGAGAAGTTGATGGAGGTTTTCGGAATTTATACTGTTACAAATTCTTTTGATCCTTTAACAGGAATCAATGCTTTCAGGAATATCCATCACTTCGGGATGGATGTGGTTGAATACAGGGATGCTTTTTATGAAGGCTTTATTGGATTGCTGAATAGAGTAGATATTCCCTGCGACAGGTTTCTTGTCTTTTGGGATCTCAAGAAAGATATTCAAAGGCCTAAATACGATTTAGAGCGCTTGATTGACTCAGGGTATATTGTACTCGAGGCCGGCATCGAGAAAGTCAAAGGGCGGAGTGGAGTTCTAATGCTTGAAGTGGTCAAAGACTTAAACCTTGATCTAGACCATGAATTCCTTTTGGTTGAAATTCCTGTTGATTTTTATCACATGCTCCGCGAGACAGATGTCGTTGAGAACAAAGTCAGGAGTATCCCCCTTGAATGGAGGATGAAGACAAGGCAGGTTTTCAAGACTCTATTTGAGAGAAAGTATAAGATTATTGATTTCAGACTCGTAAAAAAAGATAAGAGCAAGAGGGATTTTTATATCCTGCAAAGATAAAAGAATCTTAATATCAAAGGAGAATAAACTTCAGCTTTTTGCCGACAGTTTTTTTCGCTATCTCATCGGTTACTTTCACTATCAAATGATATTCACCCGACTAAATCCCGCAACCGCTAATTTCTCATCTTTGTTTTTGCAAGTATCTTATTTAATTGTAAGGGCTTGATTCATCAAGCGCACCTTATAAAATTTCGAAAGATTTATTTATCAAATCCATTCTGTAAAATTGGGCAATCTAATTTGTCTTGTAGAGAACAAGGGGCTTGCCCTTCTTGTAGGGACTTGATTCATCAAGCCCGCAATTAACAAATCATTGCGAAAATGCATGAGAATGAATAGAATAAGACATCGCAATTTCTTTGGCATTGATTTCAATGTAGGAGGTAAGCATGATCAGAAATAAGGCGTTTAGCAACCTGAAACTTTTATTTATTGTCTCAATCATTCTTTTCTTTGGTACTTTGCTCTATGCCCGGGAAGAAGGGAAACCACTTGTTTTGCAGGAGATGACCTGGCCAGATGTCGGGGATTATTTGAAAACAAGCGACATGGTTATTATTCCTATTGGTTCTACTGAACAGCATGGTCCCCATATGCCCTTGGGCACGGATTATTATGAGGCGATGGGTATGTCAAAATTAATCTCAGCCCGCACAGGAGTAGTGGTGGCGCCGGTTCTCTTGGCCGGGTACAGCGAGTATCATTCTGGGTTTCCTGGAACTTTGAGCCTGAAACCTGAAACTATGGAGCAGGTCCTTTTCGAAACCGCAGAGATGCTGATGAAGTATGGATTCCGCCGATTCATGTTCTTTAACTACCACGGAGGAAATAATATTGTTCAGCAAAAAATTATTCATAGAATCAATCACACAACCGAAGCCATAGCCGTTGCAATAGGCCATGGCAGTCCTATCCAGAAAGGGAGATACCAAGAGAAAGACGAGGTTGGTGATGACCACGCAGGGATTGGTGAAACGTCACTCATGCTGTACCTCAAGCCCGAACTGGTAAAGATGGAGAGGGCTGAAAAATCAAAGGCGACTTATAACAAAAAATTGGAAGAGCTCTGGATGCTTTCTCAACAATATCCGGACTTGCTGATGGTCTTCCATTCTTTAAGGGGAGTTCCCGTCGAAACGAAAAAAGGGGGAGCGAGTCATGAGCTTTACAGCAATGGAATCTGGTCTTTCAGCGATCCTAAAAAGGCAACAAAGGAGCGGGGAGAGAAGCAAGTAAAAGGAATGGCGGATTATGCTGTTAAGTTCATCGAAGCCTGGAAGAAGGTAAAGAAATAAGCATAGCAGAAAAAAAGAGTAAAATTGTCTTATGGATTTTAAGCACAAATAATTTCAATAAAGGAGCTAATATGAGGAGAATAAAATTTACATCATTTGTCATAGTCCTATCTTTTTCTGGTTTTTGGCTGACCTCCTGTGCCCCGGAGAAGGATGAGGAAGCTTTGAAGGCTGAAGCCAAAGAGATTCACGATAGAGTCCTTACTGTTGACACTCATAGCGACACTCCTTCCCTTATGTTAAGGAAAGGATGGGATATCGGAGAACGCCATGAGCCTGGTCAGAGAAGAAGCGGAAAAATCGACCTCCCTCGAATGGCTGAGGGAGGCTTGGATGCTGAATTTTTTGCCACCTATGTTGGCCAAGGGGAAAGAACCCCTGAAGGCTATGCCAGAGCAAGAGAAAGGGCAAATCTATTGTTAGGCGCAATCCATAAGATGGCCGAGGATTATCCTCAACTTGTAGAGCTGGCGACATCCCCTGAAGATGCTTATCGATTGGAAAAAGAAGGGAAGCGAGCCGCATTTATCGGGATGGAAAATGGTTATCCCATCGGAAAAGATCTTTCTCTCGTAGAAGAATATTATGACAGAGGGGTCCGTTACATTACACTCTGTCACTCCAGTGATAATGATATCTGCGATTCCTCTACTGACAGGCGTAATCCAGAGGATAAAGGCTTGAGCGACTTCGGAAGGGAAGTTGTTGCAGAGTGCAACCGTTTGGGAATCATGGTGGATGTCTCTCATGTTTCAGATAAATCCTTTTTTGATGTGCTCGAGATGACAAAAGCGCCGGTGATAGCTTCTCACTCCAGTGTGCGCACTCTTTGTGACCATCCGAGAAATTTTTCTGATGAAATGCTCAAGGCTTTAGCTTCAAACAATGGTGTTATTCAGATTTGCTTTGTCTCAAGTTTTGTAAAGAAAGCAAAGCCGAATCCAGAAAGAGAAAAAGCCCTGGCAAAACTCAGGGAGAAATACGGTTCCTGGAGTGAGGTGAGAGACGAAAGCGTGCGAGAGAAAATGGAAGATGAATATATGGACATCTATGAGAAATATCCTTCAGAAAAGGCCACAGTCCAAGAGCTTGTCGACCATATAGATTATGTAGTCAACTTAATTGGAGTAGATCATGTTGGCATTGGAACGGATTTTGATGGTGGAGGCAGTGTTGAGGGCTGTGATGACGTCAGCGAATTGCCTAATATTACCGAGGAACTTCTCCGCCGGGGCTATTCAGAAGAAGATATCCGGAAGATCTGGGGTGCAAACATCATGCATGTCTTCAGAAAAGTCATCGAAAGAGCAAAAATTGTAGGGGCTTGATTTATTAAATCTACAATTTAAATATTGTAGGGGCTTGATTTATCAAGCCCACCTTATACACTTCGCAGAGATTTGATAAATAAAGCGCCTGCGGAATTAATTCCTTATAAAAATTGTAAAATAATTTTACAAAAAACCTGCTAAAATACTATTGATCTCCCACTATTCCCCTTGTTCAAGAGGATAAACATCCTGTCAAGTTGGCACAAAAATTGCCTTTAATTTGCTATTAACCTGAGGATTATTTATGATTTAAGTAAAGGAAAATGGGCAAAAAGTTAGATATCTATGTAACTTGGTGCCTTGTTCTTGTGTTGGTCTTTGTAATCCCTTTATTCAGTTTCCAGGAAAAAAGCGTCAACGAACCTCGCTACGGCGGAGTTTTTCGACTGAAATCATTTACCGATAATTTTAGAAGGGAGTTTGATCCGATAAGACAAGAGTCCTCTATCTTTATCTCAGAACAAATTTATGATGGTTTAGTCAGGCTTGATAAAAATTTGAGCATTGTGCCTTCTTTGGCCGAGTATTGGGAAATCTCTCCTGATGGAAAAAAACATACATTTTATTTAAGAATGGGAGTCAAGTTCCATCATGGAAGAGAGCTTTCTGCAGAAGATGTGAAGTTTTCCCTAGAAAGGATCCTTGATAAAAAAGCTAACTCTCCTTACTACCAATTCTTCTTGTCAAGAATTGTCGGAGCTAAAGAATTCAGGGAAGGAAAAACAAAAGATGTTACTGGATTTAAGGTCATAGATAAATACAGTTTCGAGATTCACTGGACAAGACCTTTTGTCTCCGCTCTGTATCTGATGAGTATGCATTTTTGTAAAATCCTGCCTCGTGAACTTGTTATTGACCAGGGAAGAAGATTTTTCCGCAAACCGTCAGGCACTGGGCCCTTTAAGTTTGACTATTGGTTAAGGACGTCCCAATTGGATATTGTTGGAGTCCGGCTGAAACGAAATGAAGAGTATTTTGGCGGGAGGCCCTATTTAGGAGCAGTAGAATTCTGTCCTCTTTTCACGCTTGATCATTTCTTGAACAGGGAGATAGATTCTATTCCAGTCCTGTCCGAGAAGCTGCTCACTCCCAACGTCCAGATTTTTCAGGATGGCTTACTTCAACCTATATTCTTAGGAATGAGCTGCCACATTCCTCCCCTTAATAGAGCGATCGTTCGAAAAGCCATCTTGCATTCTCTCAATAAAAGGGAAATTGCTCGAGACATTTTTGATATGAAATACGTACGTAAAGTGATGAATAACTATATTCCTTCAAGACTCCCAGGGTTTTTCCCCAGGGATGATGAAGAGAGCTATAACTTAGAGAAGGCAAAACAGATGCTTCAAGATGCAGGTTTTTCTACTGAGGAAGAATTTCCTCCTCTTACCTTGCTTATTGATTTGCCAAGAACAGAGATGAAGTTTAAAATTTACAGAGCACTCCGCAAGCAGCTTGATGCGCTGGGAATAAAATTAAGATTAAATTATTATAGATCTCTTAAGGAGATAAAGAGTTATAATAGACCCTATCTTGTTTTTACAGGGAGAGTGATGAGCTTTCCTGATCCTGAAGATATCATCCGGCCTCTCTTTTTTTCAAAATCCATTTTTAATATTTTTAATTATGTTAATCCCGAATTGGATAAGCTTCTTCAGGAAGCCGAGATTGAACGAAGCTGGACCAAAAGGATAAATCTTTTTCACCAGATTGAGAAAATTTTGATTTCTGATGTTCCTGCTCTTCCTCTTTTTTCTCATCAGAACAGGGTTGCCATGCAGCCTTATGTCAGGGGAGTCGAAGTTCCTTCTTTAGGATTCTATTATTTAGATGCCAGAAAAATATGGTTAGATAAATAAGAGCGAAAAATGAAATTGCGTATGACCCTCCAGACAAGACTTATGGCTTGGGCAATAGTTTTACTCACGGTGCTTTTAGTATCGATTCTCTTGGTTATTGAGCAGCGAGAAGTCGAAGCCATTTTTGAAGGGCAGAAAGAAAAGGGAGTATTAATTGCTAAAAATATTGCTTACCTGAATTTGCCAGCGTTTATTCAATGGGATGAGGAAGGAGTTAGAGAGAATATCGAAGAGCAGATAGACGAAAACCTAGTCTATGTTGTTTTTTATGGACGCTACAATAATCTTTTTGTCGGCACTAGTTTTATAGAAGGCTATAAAGAAACTTATCTTTACAGCGATCTAGGGGAGGAGGTCGATGAAAAGAGCCACCTCTTTGAACGGAAAAAGTTTGTTGATGAAAAATCAGCACAGATTCTGAGGATTCTGGAAATTGAAGTTCCGATTTTTGTGCGAGGTTCTCCGAGGAGATGGGGTTCGATAAAAATCGGCCTTTCCTTAGAAGAGATGCGAGCAGAAATTCTGAAAACCCGCCTGATGTTGATCTTTATCGGCTGTGGTGGGCTTTTGTTAGGTGTTTTTGGAGCGATATTATTAGCCAGAAGGATAACAGGGCCGTTGAAAAAACTAGTGGAGGGGACAGTTAAAATATCTAAAGAAGATTTTTCTCAAAAGATAGATATCACCTCCCAGGATGAAATTGGAAACTTAGCTCAGAGTTTTAATGATATGAGTCGCAAGCTTCTCCTGGCAAGGGAAAGAATGGAAGTTGCTAGCAACAAGCTAATCCAGGCAGAAAAGCTGGCATCCATCGGCCGTATATCTGCCGGTATTGCCCATGAGATAAGGAATGCGCTAACATCAGTCAAGCTAAACATCCAGAAGCTTGTTCAGAGTGATCGATTGGATGAGACAGAAAAAGAACATTTAAGCATATCCCAGGAGGGGATAGGTCAGATGGAAAAATTTGTCAAAGAGCTTCTGGATTTCACTCGGGTTTCAGAACTGAATTTAGCTCGCTTTTCTCTCGAGCAAATACTCGATGAGTCTATAAAAACATTAGCTGACACTCTGGAGTTGAAAAAAGTCGTTCTTGAAAAAAATTACAAGGAAGGATTACCCCAGGTTCTGGTGGATGCTGATAAATTGAAACAAGTTTTTTTAAACATCCTTCGCAATGCCTTTGAGGCTGTGGAAGAGAAGGGCAAAATAAATATTTCTATCTCTCTTTTGAAGGAGCAGGAAGGAAGTAAAATTAGAGTATTTATATCTGATAATGGCTGTGGAATTCCAGAAGAAAACAGGGAGACTGTTTTTGAGCCTTTCTACACCACGAAAGCTTCTGGAATTGGCCTTGGATTGCCCATAGCCAGAAAAATCATAGAACAGCACAGAGGAACCATAAGAGTTAAAGAAAATGCAGCCCAAGGTACTTCTTTTGAAATTCTTATTCCTACCGAGGAGGAAAGATGAAATCAGTCCTTGTCATTGACGATGATCCTTTGATCAGAAAGACTCTCTCCTCTTATCTCTCTAAGAAAGGATTTGAAGCTTTAGTGGCTGAAGACGGAGAGGAAGGGATTCAAAAATATGAGGAGCACATTCCTGATTTAGTCATACTGGATATTCGCCTTCCTGATGTGGATGGCCTTGAAGTTCTAGGCAGGATAAGAGAAAAGAATCCCAACGCAAGTATTATAATTATGACTGCTTATGACGATATGAAAACGACGATAGAAGCTATAAAATCAGGAGCCTTCGAGTATTTAGTCAAGCCTCTTGATTATGTTGAGCTGGATTTGACCATTGATAAAGCTTTTCAGATAAGAAGTCTGGAGGATAAGGTAAGCTACCTCCTTGATGAGAAGCAGAAAGAATACACCATAGACAACATCGTCGGTCGCTCTGTCAAAATGAGAGAGGTGTTTAAATTAATAGGCTCGGTAGCCAACACCCGAACTAACGTTCTTATCCATGGTGAAAGTGGAACTGGAAAAGAATTGGTTGCCAAAGCTATTCATTACAACAGCCCCAATAAAGGGGAGCCCTTTATTGTCATCAATTGTTCAGCTATTACGGATACTCTCTTGGAAAGTGAGCTCTTTGGCCATGTCAAAGGCGCTTTTACGGATGCTATTTGTGAAACCAAAGGAAAGTTTGAGATAGCTGGCAAAGGGACTTTGTTTCTGGATGAGATCGGGGATATATCAGCAAACCTTCAGTCAAAGTTGTTAAGGGTAATCGAGACAAGAGATTTCATGAAAGTTGGAGGAGAGAAAATCCTGAAGACGGAAGCAAGAATAATTGCGGCTACGAACCAGGATCTAAAAAAGCTGATTGAAATAGGTAAACTTAGAGAAGACCTCTACTATCGTCTGAAAGTAGTTGAAATTGCTTTGCCTCTACTCTGTGATAGAAAGGAAGATATTCCGGAGCTAGTGGCCTATCTTCTGGAGAAAATAAACCGTGACCTGCGCAAAAATGTGAGAAAAGTTCCTCCTGAAGTGATGAAAACTATGATGAATCTTCCCTGGGAAGGGAATGTCAGGGAGCTGGAAAATGCTTTAATTCGGGGTGTAATCCTGGCCAAGGGAGATGTTATCCTTGATGAAAATTTGGCTCTTGAGATAGGAGAAAAGAAGCTCTATCCAAAGCAGCTTGTTCCTTTAAAAGAGGTTGAAAAGGACTACATCCAGCATGTCTTGAAAGCAACCAAAGGTAACAAGACAAGAACCAGCCAGATCTTACAGATAACCCGCCCTACCCTGGATAAAAAGATAAAAGAATACAAACTTGATATTTAGCACTTTCAATCAACCCCCCCCGACAACGGAATTGATTTAAGATTGTAAATGCTTTTTACTTGCTGTAAATATTTTTTTCATCCGAGCTTACAAAAATTAAAGTAGGAAAAAAATATTTTATCCCTTAGATCATTTTTTGGACCTCTGCATTTTACCAGTCCTTAACAGCTATAACAACTTGAAAACATATATGCTTCTTAACTTATTTAAAATTGATATGTTATATGAGGCTGTCTCTTTTAGCCATCACATCCTGATAATTTTTTCCCCGAAATTTGCTCCATAAAAGTTGCTTTTGCAGTTTCAGATTCAAGGTTTTATAGATTGGCACAAAATATGCTACTTCAATTGCATTAAGGACTAACGGAAATCAAAGAGAGGTGAAAATAAACAAAATGTCCGAAAAGAAAATCATAATTGTCGATGATGATGAGTCCATCCGGAAGACTTTTTTCCTGATTCTCAATAAGAATTATCGAGTCTACCTGGCTAAGGATTCAGGAGAAGCTTTGCAGCGTTTCAAAAGAGCTAAAATTGACCTAATCATTGCCGATATAAAGTTACCTCATCTTGACGGTGTGGAAATGATCGCCAAATTCAGAGAATTAGGTTACCGAGGAAATGTCATCCTGATTTCTGCCTATCCAGACCTGGTTAAGATTGATGAATTATCCCGACTCTCTATTTCTCATTTTTTTGTAAAACCCCTCGATTTAGATTCACTTAATAGATCGATAGATCATCTTTTAAATTCAAAGAAAACTTAAGATAAATCAAATTTTGACTCCTTC
>JAUWJP010000163.1 GCA_030607635.1 Candidatus Aminicenantota bacterium | reverse complement strand
TGACAAATATTTCTGCTATATTGCCGATGGGAATGAAATAGTAGAAATTAAAGGTAATGGGAATGATTGTTAATTCCTGTTGGGGTGCAAACTGGTAATTGTCTGTTAATGTGTAATTATAATAATATGTGCCTCCATCAACTGTCCCGCTATCCGGACTATTTAGTTCTATCAATCCTCTCTGAATCTTGGAGTTCAAATACTCAACGCCCAGGCCAAAACTGAGAGAGGAAGTTATATTAACTAATAATTCTCCTTTCAGTTTGTTATTCTTTCAAATTCGTTCCAGTCAATGGTGTAACTAGTGAGGTAAAAGTCATTATAATCAGCGATCAATTGTTTGTAATCTCTGATCACACTGTTTAGGTCCCCGCCGTCGATTTCGGTCAATCCTCCGCCAAGATAAAAGCTTATCCGCTTTTTCTCCCGGCGAGTTCCCAGAAAATCTGAAATGATGGGCTTTTGAACGGCACTCTTTGCCTTTGATTGTTGAGGAAGAGCATCTATTTTGGCGGGCTCTTGTGTTGGTGGCTCTGGGGTCCCGGGCTCGATTATCTCATTCTTGAGTTCTTTTTCTTCTGGGGAGACTTCCAGCGGCGGTTCAATTTTAGTGATTTTATATCTTGCTACCTTCATAATACCCAGGACCGGCATTCTTATGGTTACAGAAGTCTCATCGGAGGAGATTATTTCGCCAGTTATCGTATAACCATTTTTCAGATGAATCTTGGTAGCAAAAGAGAAGCTGACTATGAAGATCAGGACGAGCGGGAAAAGGAGGAATCTTAACAGCTCTTTTTTCATTAACAACCTCATTCTATATATTTCTTGTCTGTTGATAATAAAGTAGTTTAGATAAAGGAACAAGTAAATAGCCTTAAGAGGTGATTCCAATGGTGATTTTCAATCACCTTTTGAGGTCAAGTGAGATATCTCTGTGCAAAAGGTTAGGGTTGACATATACTATATCATATCCTATATTATAGTTAAATCACTAGGAGGTAACGGTGAAGACAATAAATGCATTAACTTTCCGAAAAAAATTTGGAAGCACCTTAGATGACGTGCATAATAAAAAAACACATATAATTATTTCCCGAGCAAACAGGCCTTTAGCTGTGATAATTCCTTTTGAGGATTACAAAGAGCTAAAGGAGGAAAAGGAGCGGGAGAGAAGGCTTCGCTTGGCTGCATCCAGGATCGATCAATGGCGGAAGAAGCATATTAAGCAATTAAAAGGCTTAAATTCTGCAGAAATAATTCGGCAAGTGAGAGAAGAGAGATGATTGTCTTAGATGCGTCTATAATTTTGAAATTAATTTTTGAAGAACAGGATACTCCTCAGGCACTCCAACTGAGGGAGAATCACATTACAGGAGAAGAAAAAATCGCTGCTCCTGAGCTTTTATACTATGAATTGGCTAACGTTTTAGCCACTAAAGTGGCTGTACCTGTAAAAAATGCATCGTCTGCTTTAGCTGAGATATTTAATCTTGAAATTGAAACATTCACTTTAGGCGTAGAGGAATTTCTCTCTTCAATCAGTGTTTCACGTAAGTATAAAATAAGCGTTTATGATGCAAGCTATATGATTTTAGCTGAAAGACTTAACTGTGATTTCATCACTGCTGATGCGCAGCTATTTAAAAAGACAAAAGATCTGAAGTTTGTCAGGTTATTATAGGATTGTATTTATAACTTTTTTTGAATGTTTTCCCATATCTCCATAACACCAAATTTTTCAGCCCATGATAAAATGTAGTTGCGATCAATTATGTCAGCAGAAATCTTGAGCATGCTTATGATATCACGGACGTGTCTATCTGAACCGCCTTTTTTAAAGTATTCTAGCTTTTTTATGATAACATCCTCAGGAGCGGCAAAATTTGCCGAGTCTTTTTCAGATACATTTAGTTTCTTTACCCGCCTAAACCGACTTTGATCAAAACTATCCCCTTTGCTGATAATGACATCAACTTTGAGACCAGAAGAGGGATGGATGATGTTGAATTGATGCCGGCGATCGATGGCATTTTTAATGGAGTCAGCTTCTAGATAAAATTCACCTTCAGGAAAACAAGATTTAAACGCCTCAACTTGGCCCAGCTTGATATCTGCTACTATATCTATATCGTTGGTGAATCTTGGCTCGCCATAGGCGATGGAAGCAACAGCTCCGGTGATCAAGTAAGGAATTTTTAATTTCTCAAAGCACTTGACAGCGTACAACAATAGCTCATGTTGCTCCATGAGATATCCTTTTAGCTACTTCCTTGCTTATTCGCTTTTCATCCCAGTCAGGATGTAGAGACCGTATATAGCTGAATAGCTGCTTCCGGGCGGAACGCCACAGCCCAAAAGCAATCTTGAGGCGCTCAAGAGAGGATTTTTTCCTTAATATCTCACACATGACGTCATCGACGGCCTCAATTTGGGCAAATTCTATCTTGAGGCTTTTTTGGGACTGGAAATCACTGGATTTACCTGTTTTTACTGACAATTAACTCTCCGGCCTGACTAATTAATTTTCTATTCCCCTTATAAGCCAGAAAACAGGTGAAGTCAAGAATGAAAAGCAGGTGATTCTTCTCGAGAGATTATGTTTATTCATTTTAAAGGTTTGACTCCAGCTTGCAGATAACAAGAGTTTTAAAGGTCTGGCCTCACCTTAATCATAATACGCTCGAATAATAAAAGTTTTAAAAAGTTTGAAAGCCTGAAAAGTCTGATGCCATTGCTTTGCAAAATAACTCAAGTTTTGCAAGTCTGACCCCGTATTGCGTTGACTTGGTAAATATCCGATGATAATATGGACGATTAATAATGAGAAAAAACGTCATTCGTTTGTCTTTTTTATTCCTGCTTTCTTTTGTTCTACTATATTTTTTCTTCCGAAAGGTTGAATGGAACGAAGTTGTAGGCTACTTAACAACTGTCGATCTTAAAGTTTTTATTATCCTTATACTCATCACTCCAATCCATTTTGTGACCCGTGCTATCAGATGGAATTACCTCCTTAAGCACGAGAAAAAAAATGTTAAATTTTCAAATCGGTTTTCTTCATATGCCGTCGGTTTTACGGTGTCTTTTGTTTTTCCAGGAAGATTGGGAGAACTGGTCCGGCCTTTATACCTAGCCCAGAAGGAAAAAATGAGTAAAGGTTATGTTGTGGGTACAATCGTAGTGGAGAGAACTTTTGATATAATAGTAATGTGTTTTTTGCTGGGGCTTTTTATTCTATGTAAACCTCTTTATCCTTCCTATTTTCGGGCGAGAGAGGAGGCCTATTCACATCTTCAGCTGTGGGGGATAATAGGGGTTGCTGTTGCTCTTTTTGCTCTTGTTGTGGTTCTTTCTCTTTATTTTTTCAGAGAAAAGGCTCTCTCAATAATTACTTTTTTCCTGAAACCTTTTCCTTATAAAATCTCCCATAAAATCCTTGAAGTTTTCGAGGAGTTTACTCAAGGATTGAAATTTTTTCATTCTTTCGGAAATTCACTTGTGTACATATTTTTATCCTTTGTCGTCTGGCTGGGTATTATTTTTTATTATTGGATTTTCTTTTGCGCTTATGGTGTTTCAGTTCCTTACTTTTTCCTTATTCCTTACGTGTTTTTGACAATGGTAGGAGCATCTATTCCTACGCCTGGCATGGCGGGAGGATTCCATTATTTCAGCATGGTCGGAATGACTTCGTTCCTCGATATTGCCAAGAGTCAGGCTGTGGGTATGACGATCGTTATTCATGCTATCCAGCGTGTGATGACTTGCTTGATAGGGTATGCTATATTATGGAAAGAGGGTATATCGCTGTTTCAGTTAAAAAAATTGGGAGAGGATGCTGAATAATGAAGTGTCCTTTTTGTAATCATCCAGAGAGTAAGGTCATTGATTCCCGGGAAAGCAAAAATGGCCTGTCGATACGCCGGCGAAGAGAGTGTCTTTCCTGTAAGAAAAGATTTACCACATATGAGAGAATCGAAGAAATTCCCTACATGGTTATAAAAAAAGATGGAAAAAGACAGCCCTTTGAGAGCCAAAAGCTCCTGAAGGGTTTACTGAAAGCGTGCGAGAAAAGACCTGTTCCTTTACAAAAGCTGGAAGAAATCGTCGAAGAAATCGAAAGCAAACTGCAGGGAGGACCAGAAAAGGAAATGAAAGCTTCGAAGATCGGACAGTTTGTGATGAAGAGGCTCAAGGCGCTGGATAAAGTTGCCTATGTCCGGTTTGCTTCAGTCCACCGGGAATTCAAGGATGTTTTAGAGTTCAAAGAAGAGTTAGAATCTATTTTAAAAGAAAGGTAGATTGCAGGAGAGAGGGCAAGCACGAAAGCTTCTTAGAGAATAGTAATCTCAAAAGAAAATATAGATAATACAGAGAGGGAGGTTTTTTATTGGTAAATATAGGTATTTTTTATGAAAATCCAGAAGACGGAGGAATAAGCCCGGAGGAAAATTATGGCTGAAAAGAATAGGAACAACAAAGATCATATTGAAGATATTTCGGACGTTAAAGATAAGAAAATTCAGATCCCAAAGAAGTTACCAATTCTAATGCTGAGGGATATCGTAGTTTTTCCCTATATGGTTATTCCCTTATTTGTTGGAAGGGATAAATCAAAGAAGGC
>JAUWJP010000110.1 GCA_030607635.1 Candidatus Aminicenantota bacterium | reverse complement strand
TGGCAGAGAAAAAGCCAAATTTCTTGAGTTCAGACTTCATTCCTGGCCCGATTCCTATTTTCCCGACTTTTCCATCGAGGAGAGGTGTAATATAGAGGGTTAAAATCTCTCCTTCTCTTTCGACAAGGAATTCAAGCTCCTTTCCAGGATTTTCTGCGACTATTTCCAGAAATCGATGATAATAGATATATTCGCCGTTAATAGCCAGGAAGACATCTCCCACTTTTAATCCTGCTTCCTCAGCTGGAGTTCCAGGGAAGATATAACTTACCTGGACTAAAATCTTGGGGTAGAAACCAGCATAACCCATCGCAAATCTTGTCCTGCTCTCGGTCATAAGCTTAACTTTGAGTATTTCCTCTCCTCTTTTGTACTCTATGGTTATCAATCTTTTGGGTTTAGTTCCCACGGCTATTTCCACTTCACTCCAGGTTTTTGTCTTCCTTTTGTTGACGCTCAAGACTTCATCATTAACCTTTAAGTTAGCACCTTCTGCGGGAGAGCCAGGATCAATCCAACCAATTACAGGCTTCTGTTCCAAAAACTCAGGAACAGTAACTCCAACCATACTGATAATCGAGACAAGCACCAAAGCAAGAAAAATATTCATCAATGATCCTGTAAGCAAAACCAAGAATCTCTCCCACCTCTTCTTGGCCATAAAATCATGGGGAGCAAGCTCCCTTTTCTCCTCAAAGGCCTCCTCTCCAGAAAACTTAACGAAGCCGCCTATAGGCACAAGGCTGATCCGGTAATCCGTATCACCTTTTTTGATACCAAAGAGCCTCTTGCCAATACCCCAGGAGAAGACTTCTACTCTAATCTTCAAGAGCTTAGCCATGAAAAAGTGTCCTAATTCATGAACAAAGACAAGGATGCCAAAGACAATAACGAAAGATAATAATGTTTCTAAGATTGTAAATATTTTTGCCATTTCACGACCTTTTTTTCAGTAAATCCAAGGATACTCGCCTCGTTTCCCTGTCTACATCGAATATATCCTCTAAACTTTGAGCTTTTCTTTTTTGATGATTTTCGACAATCTCGGTTACAACATCTGAAATATCCATAAATTTTATTCTCTGTTCAAGAAAAGCAGAGACCACCACCTCGTTGGCGGCGTTAAGGGCAATCGGGAAACTTTCTCCTTCTTCCAATGCCAGACGAGCAAGTTTGATAATCGGAAATTTTTCTACATTAACTTCATAAAATTCTAAAGCTTTTATCTCGGATAAATCCAGGGAAGGCAATAAGGACTCTTCCCTTTCAGGATAAGTCAAAGCATACTGGATAGGAAGCTTCATATCGGTTGGACCAAGTTGGGCCAAAACAGATCCATCACTCATCTCAACAAGGGAATGAACGATGCTTTGGGGATGAACCAAAATCCCCAGTTGCCGAGGCTCGAGACCAAAAAGCCAGCGGGCCTCAATCAACTCTAATCCCTTGTTCATTAAAGTCGCTGAATCAATAGTGACCTTTTTGCCCATTTTCCACCGGGGATGATTCAAGGCTTCCTCAAGAGTGATATCATTCATTTCAGAGGAAGACTTCGAGAAAAAGGGACCACCAGAAGCCGTCAGGATTACTTTCTTTACGCTTTCCATCTCTTCCTTGGCCAGGCACTGGAAAACGCCACTATGTTCACTGTCAACAGGAATGAGTTGAGCTCCGAACTTCCGGATCATATCCTGGATCAAAGGGCCAGCTACAACCATAGACTCTTTGTTAGCCAGAGCAACTTTTTTCCCTTCTTGCACTGCAGCTAGAGTTGGCCTCAAACCATCTATGCCTGTTATAGCAGAAATAACGATGTCATTTTCCGAAAAACTGGCCACTTCCTCTGCTCCCTCTTGAGCAAAAGTTACTTTAATGGATTTTTCTCTGAATTTCCGCTTTAGATCCTCGGCTTCTTCCTTTCTCTCTAAAGAGACAATTTTTGGCCTGAATTTTTCGATTTGTTTCTCAAGAAGCTGGGTATTGCGGCCGGCTGTAAGTCCCACAACCTTGAACCTATGACTGAGTTTATCGATGACTTCGAGGCTGCTGCGACCGATAGAGCCGGTTGAACCAAGGACTGAAATATTTTTCATTTTATCTCAAAAGTTGGCTTTGTCACAAAGTCATGTGATTATATGTCATTGCAGGCCCCTAAGGGGGGTGAAACAATCTCATGTAACAAATTGTCATAACGAGGAGCGCAACGACGCGGAAATCTCAGCCTTTTTTCTTATGAGATTGCCACGCTCCCTTTAGTCGCTCGCAATAACAAATATAGCCTGAAAGACAACTCATTATATCACGTTTCCCTAGGACAATGCCTAAAACTTATTCCCAAAAATATTTAAGAAAAAAGTAGAAAAAGGGTGCAGCTAATATGAGACTATCCACTCGATCCAAGAATCCGCCATGACCGGGAAGGATGTTGGAGGAATCTTTTACTCCCACCGCTCTTTTGAAAAGAGACTCCAAAGGATCGCTTATTTGGGCCACTGCATGAACAAGAAAGCCACAGAGGATAGCCTTCCAGAGAACAGTATCTGGCAACAAGACCTGCTGAGCAGCAAGAGCTCCCAAACAGGCAGTTAAAATCCCGGCAATGCTTCCCTCCCAGGTTTTTCTGGGGCTGGCTATGGGCACCATTTTTCGCCGCCCCCAGAGGCTTCCGAATAAATAAGCTCCTGTATCCCCTACAATAATCACCACTAAAAGAAAATAGATGTAACACGAGCCTCTTTCTTCCAGCAGTGGATAGAAAAAATTGAGGGTAAAGCTCAAATAAAAGGCGCCAAAAAAAGTTAGGGCAACGGAAGAATGAAAGGAAACAAGTTTCTCTAATGTATTGTAATAAATAAGGAAATATAATCCTGCGATGAGAAGAGCTACGAATAAAGCTAGCTCAACCGAGATTTCTTCAAAGTAGAAGGAAGAGCTTATGATTAGTGCCAGAGCAATTCAGAGTGTTTTGTGAGGATAGATTTTTTTTACTGAAAATAAGTTGTAGAATTCAAAAAGAGAAACCAATATCAAAATCTGTAATACAATGAAAAAACCAAGAAGAGGCATAAATTGTATGACCAAAAAAAAGATGGTCAACAACACAAAGGCAGTCAGTGTTCTTTTGAGGAAGTTCATTGGGGATAGATATCTCCAAACCTCCTTTCTCTCTTCTGGTAATCGATAAGCGCCTGAAGCAGGTGCTTTTTCCGGAAATCAGGCCAAAAGTCCTGAGTAATCCAGATCTCAGCATAAGCAATCTGCCACAATAAAAAATTTGAGACGCGGAGCTCTCCACTTGTTCTTATCACTAAATCAGGGTCAGGAACATGGATTGTGTATAAATATTGAGAAAATTTTTCCTCATTCAAGGTATTTATATCAAAGTCTTTTTCTTTAACTATTTTTTTGACTGCATCCACAATTTCATCTCGCCCCCCATAATTGAGGGCCAAAACGATGGTCAAGCGAGTGTTATTTTTTGTCAACTCTTCAACACGCTCTAATTCTCTCCTCGCAGAGGCTGGGATCGCTTCTATCTGGCCTATAACCTTTAAGCGGAACTTATTTTCAACCAGGACTTTATCCTCCCTCTTAAGGAATTCCTCAAGAAGCTTCCAGAGAGTTGCAACCTCTTTTTTAGGCCTTTTCCAGTTCTCTTTGGAAAAAGCAAACAGAGTCAGATATTCAATTCCCAAATGAGCACACGTTTCCACCACTTCGCGGACAGATTTGGCCCCGACTCGGTGGCCTTCTACCCGAGGCAGCTTTCTCTTTTTCGCCCACCGACCGTTTCCATCCATGATGACAGCTACGTGCCGGGGAAGACGGGAAAAGTCGAGTTGCTTCACCAGCAACTCTTCCTCGCTCCCTGGTTTAATGAAATTTTTAAGGTTCTCGGGCATAAATAAGATTATAGGAGCTTGCATATAAATTGTCAAAATATAGACCTCGCCTTCTATATCTGGTAATCTATAAATCTAGTGTATACGGAGGACACCAATGTGCTTAGGAATTCCGGCTAAAGTAGTCAAGATCGATGAATCCGACCTGGGAAAAGTTGATTATTTAGGGACAAGAATTATGACAAATTTTGCGCTTCTTGATAACCTCAAGGTTGGAGACTGGGTCATCGTTCATGCCGGATTTGCTATCTCCAAATTGAATGAAGAAGAGGCAAGGGAGACCTTCTCGCTCCTCAGAGAAGTGGCCGAAAAGGAAGAACTAGCAAATCATGATAAGGAAGAGAAGAAGCAAAGCAAGAGATAGAAAAGATAAGGGGAAAAGGACGAAGCCATTTCTTCTGGCCAGCGTTGCACGCCCAACTTGATTTCGAATGAAAGAATTAAGGGATAAGAGAGTAATCAGAGGTCTTCTTTTTGAGATAGAGAAAAGGACTCGAGAACTCCCCTCATCTCCCCGGATCATGGAAGTCTGTGGGACCCATACTATGACAATACATAGATATGGTTTAAAAAACATGCTCGAAAAGGCGGGAGTGGAAATGGTTTCTGGACCGGGATGTCCGGTGTGCATCACCCCGAATGAAATCCATGAGGCCGCCATAGAGTTAGTTACAGAGAATGAAAACTTTATCCTGACCACTTTTGGAGACATGACAAGGGTTCCCACCAAAAAAAGCTCTCTCCAAAAAGCTGTTCCGGCTGCAGGCTCGATGGTTAAAATTGTTTATTCTCCACGAGAATCTCTGGAGATAGCCAGATCAAATCCAGAAAAACAAGTTGTTTTCTTCGGCGTCGGGTTTGAGACCACAATCCCTGCTATTGCCTTAACCCTTAGGGAAGCTATCGAGAAAAATCTTGCCAACTTCTCGATCCTCTCGGCTCTCTGGATTATTCCTCCTCCCCTTAGAGCGATCGTCGAAGCAAAAGAGATAGCCATAGACGGATTTCTTTACCCTGGTCATGTGAGCGCCATCATCGGAGAAAAACCTTATCAGTTCATCGCCGAAGAGTTTGGGATTCCGGGAACTATTACTGGCTTTGAACCCAGCGATATCCTCCTTGGCGTTTCATCTATCCTAGATCAGATAAAAGAGGGAAAGGCCACGGTTTCCAACGAATATTCAAGGGTGGTCAGAGCTTCTGGGAATCCAAAAGCCCTGGCCGTCATGGGAGAGATGCTGGAGACCAAAGATGCCTATTGGAGAGGCCTGGGCCTTATTCCTCAGAGCGGCTTGAAAATCAAAAAAGAATATTCTGCCTTCGATGCTGAAAACAGATTCAACCTAAGTATAAAAGGTGGAAGCGGCGATCTTCCGGGCTGCCGATGTGGGGAAGTTTTGCAAGGTCTAATCTCCCCACCGCAATGTCCTCTGTTTGTTGAAAAATGCAATCCTGATTTTCCCTGCGGACCCTGTATGGTCTCTTTTGAAGGGGCATGCTTTGTATATTATAAATATAATCCAACCATAAAGAATGAGTTGTAGAGGTTTGATTCATCAAATCCTAAATGAAAACATAAAAAGAATGAGGTGAAAATGATGAAAAAGGTCAGCTTAGAGCTTGGAAGCGGCGGCAGGATGATGAGGGATTTTATCGCTCAACATATTGTGAAGACCTTTAAAAATCCTTTTCTGGATGAGCTTTCCGACTCAGCTCATCTCCCTCATCAAATTGCTTTCACGACTGATAGCTATGTGGTCGACCCAATCTTTTTCCCAGGAGGGGACATCGGCACACTGTGCATTAACGGCACAGTCAATGATCTTGTTGTCTCAGGTGCGGAGCCCAAGTATATATCCCTCTCCTTGATCTTGGAGGAAGGATTTTCCTGGGAAGACCTGGAAAAAGTGCTCAAATCCATCAAAAAGGAAGCTAAAAATGCTGGGGTCGAGATTACCACGGGCGACACCAAAGTCGTCAGGCGCGGCCAAGCCGACAAAATCTATATAAACACAGCAGGTGTGGGAATGATTCAAGCCAAACCCGCTATCAGTACCATCCGACCTGGCGATAAAATCATCTTAACAGGCACTCTTGGAGAACACAGCCTTGCAGTGATGCTGGCCAGGGGAGATTTTGGACTGGAATCAAAGGCTAAAAGCGATTGTGCTCCTTTAAACTTTC
>JAUWJP010000089.1 GCA_030607635.1 Candidatus Aminicenantota bacterium | reverse complement strand
GAAAAAGATTTCCTCTGATTGCTGCAGTTACTGCCAACCACTGCACTGCCCTTCTTGAAGGAAACACGCCCGTTTCTCCTGGAGATGAGGTCGTTCTCCTCGGCAATCAGGGAAAAGAGAAAATTACGGCAGAGGAGATCGCCGGCTGGGCAGAAGTTTCATCTTACAAAATATTGATCAGCCTCAGCCCCTTCCTGCCAAAAATAACAAAATAACATTATTGCAGGAATTTGTTCCTCTGTAGGGGCTTGATTCATCAAGCCCACCTTTTTGAATATATCAATAAACTGAACGGTTTTAATCCTTCCTATGTATGAATTTGATTCTTCTGTAGGGGCGTGATTTATCAAGCCCACCTTTATTCTTTTTCCAAAAGCTCTGTGCCCAGCGTCCATCCTTGCTCTGTTAATTCAAAACCTGATTCTATAGATTTAATCAACATCTGTTCAATCGCATTGTTAAGAATTTCTGTGAATCCTTCAGGACCTAGCGAGTACGTGATAGGGTAATCTTTATCCGCTTCCAACAAAACATTATAGCCATACTGAGGAGACTTCTTTCTTACGTACAAGATTAAATTCTTCACCTTATCATCAAGAGCCTTGTTCTCATAATCTGTAATTATCCCTTTTAAGTAACCCGAGTCTTCCAGCTGAGGGGGTTCCTTGCTATGCTCAAAACAATCCCTTGTATAAGATGATATCATTGTTCTTTTTTCTCTGGGCATAGCTGTATAACTGCTCTCAAATATCTCCGGTGAAGCCAAAAAATATTCCCCACATATATCACATTTTATAAAATATCCATGCCTACCTGGAATATGCGCTTTCTCTGCGTTTTTTTCACATAAAATACAGAATGCTTGTTCATTCATTTTTCCACCTCGCCGACTGAAACTTATTTAATTATATGCAATCATTATATATAAATGGAAATGATAACTCAAGGACACACATTATGTATGGAGTTTTCTACTAAATGCCTTTTTTAATAAAAAAGTAGCCTGTCCCCTTTTTTTATGATATCTTGATTTCGCCAATTCTGTAAAACATCATTAAGGAGGATCTCATGTTTAAAAAGCTTTTTTTAATCATTTCAATATTGGGGGTGCTCATGGCCTTTGCAACAACAATCCAAGCTAACAAGACCAATCCAAAAGTAATCATGAAAACAAGCATGGGAGACATAACCATCGAACTCTATCCAGATAAAACACCCATAACTGTCAAGAATTTTTTCTCCTACGTGGATGAGAAATTCTATGATGGAACGATATTTCACCGGGTGATGAAAGGATTCATGATTCAGGGTGGCGGACTTACCCCGGATTTTAAATCAAAACCGGCCAAGCCTGCCATAAAGAACGAAGCTGCGAATAAGCTAAAAAACAAAAGAGGAACGATTGCCATGGCTCGGATGCCTGACAAAGACAGTGCCACTTGCCAGTTCTTCATAAATCATGCGGACAATCCTGGTCTGGATCACAGAGACAACACTCCTGAAGGATACGGGTATGCTGTCTTCGGAAAAGTTATAAATGGCATGGACGTCGTTGATGCCATAGCTAACGTTGCAATAATGACAAAAAGCGGCCGGGCGAATGTTCCGAGGGAAACCATAACCATTATCTCCATCCGCGGAGTGGAAAACGATTAGCTTTTTGGCTGATAATCCCGTCATTTTCGAAGCTTCGAACTTCTCCTGACTGCAATGTTCGACTGGATATTCACCTTCTTTCACCTTTTTGCTCTCCTTGCTATTTTTGTTTATGCTGTCTACTCTCTCATTCAAGGAGATGTTTCCAGATTCATCATTCTTATTGTTCTTTTGGGCTCTTGGTACTTTTTCATGCTCCATCCTGCTGTAAAAAAGGAAATCCAAAGAAAAAAGAAGAAAAAAAAGACTTAAAAGGAAACTAATCCTCTATACCAGTTTTTTTTGCTTTCTCGGATGAATCAGGAAAATATAAAAAAGAGTTGAAATAGGAAAAAGAGATATGGACTTTTTTGAGCGATCAATCCGCTTCCTGGCCGCCATAGTCTGGGGCCCTCAGACAGTTATCCTCCTCTTAGGAGTAGGATTTTTTCTAACCATCCGCCTGCGCTTTGTCCAGATTCGCCGTCTGCGACTGTCTTTTCGCTTTGGTCTTGGGAAAAGAGATTTTGGGGAAACCGCAAAGGAGCGCAAGGGCGATATTACCCCTTTCCAGGCCTTGACCACCTCTCTGGCCTGCACGGTTGGAAACGGAAATATTGCTGGAGTCTGCACAGCAATCGCCATGGGCGGTCCCGGAGCAGTTTTCTGGATGTGGCTCCTTGCCTTCGTCGGCATGGCCACAAAGCTTGTTGAAGCTGTCCTGGGGCAGAAATTTAAGAGGATTACTCCAGATGGCTCAGTGGCGGGTGGTCCCATGTACTACATAAGATATGGGTTGAAACTCCCTTGGCTGGCAGGCATTTATGCTTTCTTTATGGGCTGTAAGCCTCTTTTTGCAACCACTTCCATTCAATCCAACTCAATAGCCCTGGCTTTAAAGACACAATTGGGATTAGAACCGTGGATTTCTGGCCTCGGCTTGGCTGTTCTGACCTGGCTGGTCATCGTCGGAGGAATTAAATCTATAGCCAAGGTGACAACATTTTTAAGCCCTTTTATGGTCTTCTTGTACATCTTTGGTGCCCTTTTTACCTTAATAGCCTTAGCCTCTCATCTCCCCCACGCTTTCTACCTCATTTTTGTCGGAGCCTTCAACCCCTCAGCTATCACAGGAGGAGTGGCAGGTATGACTGTAGCACGAGCTATCCGTTACGGCCTGGCCAGAGGCGCTTATTCCAACGAAGCCGGAACCGGAACAGCAGCTGTCTTTCATGCCACCGCCCAAACCAGCGAACCTGTACGGCAAGGATTAATCGCTTCTTTAGATGTTTTTCTTGATACAATCGTTATCTGTTCCCTTACGGCTTTAGCAGTTCTTGTAACCGGAGTCTGGAACACAGGAATCACCAGCACAGCGATGACCGCTGCTGCTTTTAACGCCGCCTTGCCTAAATACGGAGGCCTTATCGTGGCTGCTAGCTCTCTTCTTTTCGGATATTCCAGCTTGATTACAGTTCCTTATTACGGAGAAATTTCCTTTAAATATCTCCTGGGCACATGGATAAAGAAACCATTCCGCTGGATTTTTTGCCTCGTCATTTTCTCCGGAGCTGTGATGAAGGTTGAGGAGGCCTGGTCTATCGGTGATATATTCAATGGAATGATGGCTTTTACAAACCTAATCGGCCTGGTAGGATTGTCCGGACTGGCGCTTATGTTGGTAAAAAGCTATTTAAAAAAATTGGACACCGATAAAAATAAAAATTATTGATATAGCTTATCCCTTTAGCAACATTTGTCATTGCGTGCGCCGCAGGGGCGAAGCAATCTCATAAAAACTATTGAGCTACCTGCCACACTAGGTGTTTGTTTGTCAGCTGATACTCTGCTTAAAGTAATACGGGCAATCCCAATGTTGACTAAAGGGGCGAAATAAACTATTTTTCTTATTTAGGGCTTCCTCCAAAATAATAATGCTTCATGCAAGTCAAGATAAAGACATATAGAAAAAAAAGGGAAACTCAGCGCATACATCTTTTATTATTTATATTCCTCTCTTTCTCGCTATTCATTATCCTGACCTTCCTGCATAAGGAAAAACCTTTGTTCGAAGAGGAAAAAGATGCTGCTCAACAAGAAGTTTCTTTTGTCCTCCCGCCTTTGGAAGAAAAAAAAGAAGTCATCCGAAGAGGAATGACCCTGACAGATATTTTGAAGCCCTACAATCTCTCCCCCACAGAAATACATGCATTAATAAAAGATGTAAAGCCTGTCTATGATCTGGCCAAAATAAGAGCTGGCCAAGAGCTGAGAATTTTTTCCTCTCCACAGGGAGATCTCTTTTCCCTGGAGTACGATATCGATGAGGAAAATTATCTTCATATCCAGAAAAAAGAGGGCCCCTATGGAGCTGAAATAAAAAAAACTCCCTATGATATAAGGGTCAAGGCGATCTGGGGAATCATCGAGGAGAATCTCATCTTTGCCGTAAGAGATAAAAACGAGGGAGTTATCCTGGCTCTTAACCTTGCTGAACTTTTTGCCTGGGATATCGATTTTTATGCTGATCTTCGCCGCGGCGACTCGTTCAAAATCATATTCGAGAAGAAATATCTCAACGGCGAATTTGTCGGCTACGAAAATATTCTAGCTGCAGAATTTGTCAATCAAGGCAATAAATTCCTGGCTTTCCGCTACGCCTACCCTGACACTAAAGACTCGGATTATTTCGATCTTGAAGGCGAATCTTTAAGGAAGGAATTCCTGAAATCTCCGATAAGGTATAGCCGAATCACTTCCCGCTTCAGCCATAGGAGACTGCATCCGATTCGCAAGGTCTACCGCCCCCACTACGGAGTGGATTATGCAGCTAGCATCGGAACCCCGGTCCAGGTGACTGCGGACGGAACCGTCACTTTTGCCGGGAGGAGCGGAGCTTCAGGCCGCATGATCAGAATCCGTCATAAAAACAGGTATGAAACCATGTACCTCCATCTTAGAAGTTATGCAGCAGGAATAAGAAAGGGGAAGAAAGTTAAGGGAGGGCAGGAAATCGGGTATGTGGGTTCATCGGGTGAGTCGACCGGCCCCCATCTGGACTACAGAATCAAGAAAGACGGAAGATACATCAATCCCCTGCTCTTCAATCCCGAACCCGTAAAACCCCTGAGAGCAGAGTTTTTGGATGATTTTAAGGAGAAAGCCGAGATTCATTGTCTTTGTTTCGAGGCCCCTCTGATCATATTATCATGTTTCAGTAATTCTTTTACCCTATAACTCATCCAAGTGGCGTCTGACCCCACTTATTCCCGCTTATTGTTGACTTTTGAGGAGCAAAAAATTAGAATGATTTTTCCCCCAAAAAAATACATGCCTTCGAGGAGGTTTCAATGAAAATCACCCTTAGTGTCATAAAAGCAGACATAGGCAGCATCGGCGGTCATATAACACCCAGCCAGGCCCTTCTTGATGAAGTCAAAAACTTTGTTAAGGAGAACGGCAAGAATCTTATTATTGATTTCTTCACAAGTCATACTGGAGACGATATCGCAATCTTATGCACTCATGAGAGAGGCGTCTCGGATGAAAAAATACATAAAATGGCCTGGGACGCATTTATTTCCGGGACTGAGGTTGCCAAAAAACAAGGACTTTATGGGGCAGGACAGGATTTGTTGAAAGACGCCTTCAGCGGAAATATAAAAGGAATGGGCCCAGCTGTTGCCGAGATGGAATTTGAAGAGCGGCCCAACGAGCCCTTCCTCTTTTTTGCCGCTGATAAAACTGATCCTGGTGCCTACAATCTTCCTTTCTACTTAGGCTTTGTTGATCCCATGTACTGCGCAGGGCTAATTTTAAGCCCTAAGATGAGTGACGGATTCACTTTCCATATTATCGATGTCGAACACACTGAAAAGGATAAAATTGTTGAACTCAACGCTCCTGAAGAAATTTACGATATCGCAGCTTTACTCCGGGATAATGAAAGATATGTCATCCATAGTATCTACTCCCGGAACACTGGAAATCAGGCTGCAGCTATTTCCACAACACGCCTCCACAACAACGCTGGAAAATATACTGGAAAAGATGATCCGGTGGCTTTATGCCGTGTTCAGGGAGAATTCCCCGCAACTGGAGAGGTGCTGGCTCCTTATCAAATCGGTCACTATGTAGCCGGCTTTATGAGAGGAAGTCACATCGGACCTCTCATGCCCTGTAAGCAGAATGCAACCATCTCCTTTTTTGACGGGCCTCCAGTCGTCACAGGAGCAGCTTTTTGTGTCAAAGAAGGAAAGCTTACAGAACCTGCTGATGTCTTTGATCATCCTTACTGGGATTATGTGAGAGATCAGGTATCTGAAAAAGCAACTGCCATAAGACGGCAAGGTTTCTCTGGAGCAGCGATGCTTCCTTACAGCGAGCTTGAATACGGAGGCATTGTCGAGAAGTTAGAAAAGCTGGAAAAGAAATTCAAGATTCAAGATTAAAAAAGCTCTGAAACTGTAATTCGCTCCAAACGGTCGTATTTCTCTAAAGGTCCTCAGCAATATAAATCTAATTAGAATCATCATGAAAAAATACAAGTGCCCAATCCCCACAGTAGATATAATCATCGAAATCGAAAGAGAGAACGGACAGGAAGGGATTATTCTTATTAAAAGAAAAAATCCTCCTCATGGTTGGGCCCTGGCAGGAGGATTTGTTGACTACGGTGAATCCTTAGAAGAAGCAGCTGTTCGAGAGGCTAAGGAAGAAACATCTCTTGATATCAAACTAAAAAGCCAGTTCCATACCTATTCAGACCCGAAGCGCGACCCCCGGAAGCATACAATTTCAACAGTATATGTAGCCACGGCTCAGGGAAGGCCAAAAGCTCAGGATGATGCCCAGGATATCGGGATATTCACCGAGGAGGAAATTAATTTTCCTCTTGCCTTCGACCATCAAAAGATATTAGCTGACTATTTCAAACAAAAAAATAATTATTATTAATACATTCTTGTTCTATAAGATTGCCACGCTCTCTTTGGTCGCTCGCAATGATATATTCCATGTTATTGCCCGATCTTTCGGTTTTAATGACAAAGGAATAAAAAACGGGAAAAATGGATAAAATAAAAGAAAAAGAGAAAATATCAGAAGAAGATTTAGGGCTAAAGGAAGTTCATACAGTCTGGGGCCCGGTAGAAGCTGATGTGATTAAAAGTTTTCTCGAAAGCAACGGAATTTCCTGCCTTCTTAGAGGAAAAGTGGTTCAATCTGTCCATCCCTTTTCCGCGGATGGCCTGGGAGAGGTAAAAATTCTTGTCTCTAAAAAAGACTTTGCCCTTGCTAAAAAGCTGCTCAAAAACAAATGAGGGGATAGCTCAGGCAATCAATATTGATTGTAGGGGCTTGATGAATCAAGCCCCTACACAAGAAAATTCAAAACCCCATAT
>JAUWJP010000244.1 GCA_030607635.1 Candidatus Aminicenantota bacterium | reverse complement strand
CTTCTATTATTTTTTCTTTTAATTCTTCCTCTTTCTCCTCTTTTTTGGAAACAGACTCAGGAGTCACAATAGGTAAACTTGTGAAATAATCCAAAACTTTATCCAACTGATGAGATGTGCGTTCAACTACTACATCCACCTTCTCAGAAACTTTTGATAGTATTTCCTGTGCTTTTATCTGCAATTTAGAAGTGTTATTAAAAGATGTCCAACTGAAAATAAATGCAGCAATTGCAAGAGTAGTTGATACAATTGCCAAGATAAAAGACACGATCGAAAATGTGGTTATGGTGAGTTCCATTTTAACCTCCCCTTTTTATATCACTGAATTTTATTATATTAAATTGAGCTTTAATTCTCTGAGTAAGGAATATGTCTTTTTTCAATAATAAAGTCAAAATATAGACACAATTTGGTCACAAGGCGAAAATATAAATGGCTTAATTTATTTATTATCAAATAATTAGAAAACTTCGTCAATGTTCCTCTAAAACGTTAGCTCTGTAACCCTGTTTCATGAGTTTTTTGGCGATCTTTTCTGCTGATTTCACGCTGTGCGCCTTGATTCTTACCCTGTAAAAAGTATTAGAAGAAATTTTTATCTTCGAAATGTAGACATTCCTGTAATTTTCCTGGAGTTTACTTTTGAGGATTTTGGCGTTTTTTTTGCTGCTAAATGATCCAACCTGAATAGAAAATTTTTGTGAAGATTTTTTGGGAGAGTATTTTTTCAGCACCTTAATCTTAACAGGTGCAACTCCTGTAAGATCCATACCCAACTTCTTTGCGCCAGCATAAGAAAGGTCGATGATTCGGCCCTTTATAAAAGGACCACGATCGTTTATGCGAACCACGACTGATTTTCCGTTATTTAGATTTGTAACCCTGACATACGCTCCGAAGGGAAGAGTCTTATGCGCCGCTGTCAAAGCGTGCATATTATAGATCTCTCTATTTGAAGTCTGCTTTCCATGAAAATCTAGTCCATACCAGGAAGCAATACCTTTTTGGACATTCCCAGAACGGAAATAACTCTTCCCTGCGCAGGATGTAAGAAGAATGACTGAACAAAGAATAGACAACAACCTCTGCTTTTTAAATAGGATATCGGACATGATGAATTCGTCCTTAAAGCAGACAAGCCTTGTTTTTCAATCCTCCAAACAATGGCAGAATATCAAAATTCTTTCAATCTTCTTTGAAAATGAATTAAAGTTTTACTCTTATTCAACACTTTCTCCTTAAAATTAATCACATTCCTGCATATTATGTCAAATCATACGGCATACTTCTGGATATATATTTTCTTTTCTAATAGAATAATTTTTCGTGAAGAAGACAATTTATCTCATAAGGAAAATTTCGCTTCTCAACCATGTTTTCAGGAGTTAGATGAAAAAAATTATCTTTTTTACTCCCGCTGCCTTATATTACGCCTTTATATTCTATTTATCTTCAAGAAGTCATGATATCAAAATTGATATTATCTTCTTCGATAAAGTAATTCATATTGTAGAATTTGTCCTTCTGGGACTCCTCCTGTCCTTTGGCTATTTCATGAGTTTGAAATCTCCCCTCTTGGTAAAGGCTGTGTTAACTATTTGCAGCGGAATTCTTCTCGGAGGCTTGGATGAATTCCATCAATATTTTATCCCTCGTCGTTCCGTTGAATTCTTCGATGTAATCGCAGATGCAATCGGAATACTCATCGGCCTCTTGTTATATTATTATTTTTCGCGATCTGCGAAAGGAAAGACTTTCGCTGAAAAATTATTAAAATCATGACCATAAACTAAATCAGGGTAAGTTTCTGTTAGATCATAAACATTTTTCTTTAAATCAATAAGTTTCAGCATCCAGTCTCTTTTCTCCTTCGAGCTTTTTTATTCCTGTTAAGTCCTGGCTAACTTCAAGAGTTCCTAGATATGATCCTCCCTCATCTCTCACGGCAATATATTTGATATACACAAATTTTCCCTCTTGATTAAACCAAAAATCGACCATATCCCTCTTCCGTTCCTTAAAGGATTTTAATATTTTCTCGACTGCCTTCAAGCTTTGAGGAGGATGGCAATTCTGTACTTTTATCCCGATAATGGATTTTGTTCGCAAGAAAATTCTTTCCTTACTATCGGAAAAATATCTGACCTTATCCTCATTATCCACAAAAGTAATATCTACTGGCAGCGTATTTAATACAGACATTAATTCTTTTAACCGAAGCTTCCCTGTAGGGAAGCCAATTTCATTGTCTTCGAAAACCGGTTCTTCGAGCATAGTACTTTTCAAATCCTTTATAAGAGCCTCGGTTTCCTTGGGTTTCTCCACAAACACATAACCTACATTATCGCTCTCTTTCAGGATCTCAACCCAGTCGTTTGCACTCAATTTTTCAAGGCAAGTTGGAAAAAGAATGTTCTCTTCTTTAAAAATCATCCCGGTTACTTCCTCTATCAATGGATCCAGGGAGTTTTTTGAGTACGGTTCCAAGTCTTTGATGTCTTTTATTTCTTCGACCGATGAAATTGCCTTTTTTAATAAGTCTCTAACCTCATTATCTTTTCCCCACATAACCTTTGAAGGGCCAGTAAATCCCTGTTTCTCTAAAAAAGGAAAAAGAATTAGCTCTTTTCTGGCATAGTGTATCTCAATACCTTTCAATTCGTTCAGTAAATCATTTAGTTTCCGTTTTGTTCTGGGAAGTTCTTCCTCTCTCTCCTCTTTCAGTTTTTTAAGGGAATCAGCGATTTTTTCGATCTCTCGATTTTCTAACTTAAAAAGATAAACAGGATGAGATGGAGATGTTTCTTTAATAATGGACTTTTCCAGGGCTGATTGGAAAAGCAAGGCATGGACATTACAAAACTTTTTTATCTCTTCAGGAGAAAGCCCTTCATCAATAAGAGCCTGCTCTATCTCGGCAATTTCTGTCGAGCTCGTAGTACCTATTTCCTTTTCAAACCTCTCTTTTGCTTCCTCAATTGTTAAACCTTGGTGAAGTTTACGGATGATATCCTTCATTATTTCTTTCTTCTTCTGTTTATTCGAATTTTTGGTCATAAATCCCCCTTACTCAGTAAAAGATATGCTTAAGTTCTTGCTTATATTTAAGCTAAGGATCACCAATTCTCAGCAAGCAGTTCAAAGTATGCTTTGGCATGGGCACAGGCAGGACATTCATCAGGGGGCTCATTGCCTTCAGAAACATAACCACAATTCCTGCATTTCCATTTCACAACCTCATCTCGCTTGAAAACCAGGCCATTATTAATATTGTTAAGAAGCCCCAAGTATCTTTTCTCATGCTGCATCTCTGCAACTGCGATAGATCTCATTGCCTCGGCTATCTCTGGAAATCCCTCCTCATCAGCTGTTTTTGCAAACTCTGGATACATGGTCGTATGTTCGTAATTCTCTCCTGCCGCAG
>JAUWJP010000147.1 GCA_030607635.1 Candidatus Aminicenantota bacterium | reverse complement strand
CCGCGCGTTTAAGGCACGAAAGCCCGGCCCATGGACGGATTTAAAAATTTGGCCAGAAAGGGATAAGCTTGGAGCCTTTTCGCAGAAATGGGCATTGAAAGGCGCACACCTCTGGCACTTAGCCACAGCAAAAACGCTTCAAAAACAGATCCCTGAATTAACTCTCTTAACTTTTGACAGCAGATTAGGAATTGCCGTTAAGGGAGAAGGCTTGATGGCAAAGTGAATAGGTCCAGCGCATAACGCTCTTTATGCCCAGAATTCTTATTTTTCTAATAGAGACTTAATCTTGTTCTTATCCCGCTTGAGGAATCTGGACAATTTTTCTGCGCTGATTTTTTTCTTATTATAAGCTTCGAGGGCTAAGTTTTTCAGCCGGCTGGAGAAAACAACTCCTTTCGTCCCCGTTCTTAACTTATCCTCTTCAGCCAACTTTCCAAAAAATACTTCCTCATAAGGAGATGGGTCGAGCTTCTGATATTCCTCAAATTTGGAGCGCGAAAGATATTCTAAGTCCTTAAGCGTTCGAAGCATTGCGAGAGCACTTACGCCGAAGTAGCGCTTAAGGTAAAGAACATCTGCAAAACTTAGCTTCTTTGAATGAAAATCTTTATCTATGATCTTTTTGACCTTTGCGGGATGTATCAGGAAGCGGACCGCAAACGTTTGAGCGAACTTTTCGCGCGGATGGTAGAGAGAAACGTACTCATCGATAAAAATATCCGGATTATCGATTATAGGCCCAGCGTTTCTATCCTTGAGGTAATGGCAGTATTCGTGGGCTGCAATTAAGGCCTGCTGGCCGATGGTTTGAGCGCTGTTTATTAAGGCGAAGGCCGCTCTTTCTACTTCAAAAAAGATAAATATACCTGAGATGTTTGATTTCTCCGGGATGGGCTGCCTTAAAATATGTAATCCATTAAGCTCAAGGAGAGAGAAAATATCCCGGATGGGTTCGTCTCCAAATCCCATCCTGCGCCTTTCTTCATCCGCCATTCTCTCTGGGGATACATAGGCATAAATAGGACCGGGCTCAAGGCGGCGTCCTGTCAATTCTTCGAGGTACATATACTCTTCGCAATATTTTTTGAACTTTTTTATTTCCGCTCTCGCTCTTTCTTCCAAGCCCTCTGCTCTGAGAATGATTTTAAAAGTTGCCTCTTTTTCTTTTAAGAAATAAGAGACATCTTTTCTAAAGTAATCTGCAAGAGCGGTTAAAGTTTCAAGGCTTGGCATTCTTTTTCCCAATTCAAGGAGGGAGATGAATTCGCTGGATAGACCTACACCCTTAGCCAGGGCATCTTGGGTGATCCCAAGCTCTTCTCTTTCCCTTCGGAGTCTTGTTCCTAGGATTGCAGACATTATTTGCTCATGTAAATGATTATTTTTAGACAATATAACCCTGAGTTATAAAATTGTCAATATTTCCTAATTTTTATTACTCTAAGTAATAATCGTGTTTCAAATATCCACATCAATGCCGAGTCCCATTTCATTGGCTCGGCGCAGCACAAGCTCAGCTAACGATACGTCTTGAACTGCTAGGCCCACTGACTTGAAGAATGTCGTCTCCTCTTCTGATTCACGGCCGGAAATTTTACCTGCTGCTAATTCTCCTATTTCTCCATGAATATGCCTATCTGAAATGAACCCTCCTTCTATCGGAATGATTAGATCCCCTGCTTCGGCAAGTGCGGCCTGGCGAGAATCAACGATCAGCTTGGATCGAACGACAGTTGCCGCCGGAATTTCCTGCATTTCTGGCGTATAAGAGCCAACACCGTTTATGTGGACACCTGGCTTAAGGTCAGAGTCTTTGAACACAGGTCGAAATGAAGTGGTAGCTGAACAGATAACATCAGCTTCACTAACTGCTTGTTCAGGTGATTCAGCAACGAAAATATCTGCAGGAATTGGGTTTCCCTGTTCTTTCATTTCTTTAACATAAGCAATAGCAGCCCTGGGCATTACATCATAAATCCAGACTTTTTCGATGGATCTGACTGTGCATATCGCTTCTAATTGCGTTCGGGATTGAGTCCCTGCTCCAAAAATAGCAGCTACGCGGGCATCTTTCCGGGACAATAGGTCCGTAGCAACACCCGAGGCCGCCCCTGTGCGCAAAGCTGTAAGATAGGTACCGTCCATAACAGCCGTCGGCCGACCTGTCTCTGCATCAACCACAATCACTACGGCATGAATCGTGGGAATCTTTCTTTTTTGATTATCCGGGAAAACAGAGACAATTTTGGCTCCCATGGCATCGCTATCCGCCAGATATGCTGGCATGAAAAGGGTTACTCCCTTTCGCTTTTCCACTGGAACCTGAGTCCTTAAAGGCATTTCTGTTTTCCCAGAAGAGAGTTGAATGAAGGCTTTTTTGACTGTTTCTATGGCTTCGGCCATGTTCACAGCCTTAGCCACTTCGTCTCGAGTGAGTATTTTTAATTTCATAGTATTACACCACCCTTTTTTCTCCCTCTTGGTCTTTTTTATCAAACCGGTCATAAGAAAATGGCTTCAAGTCAAAATTGGTTTGACCATCGAGGATGAGTTGGCTCAGGATAAGGCCTACTGCTGGTGCTTGTTGAAAACCGTGACCTGAAAAGCCGATGGCAGAGAAGAGTCCTTTAACGCCCGGCGCCTCACCTATAATCGGATTATCATCAGGAGTTATAGTATATAGCCCCCCCCACCCCCGCAAGATCTCTGCTTTCTCCAGGACGGGAGCACGGCGGATTGCAGCCTCTATAACCTTTTCCAGAAAATCCCGGTCAACATTTAAATTAAAGCTCGAAGGCTCATCTGGATTGCTCATTCCCATGATAATGCCGGGCTCTTCACCTCGGAAATAAAAGCTGGCATCCTGATCAATGACCATCGGAACAGGCTTGGGAATGGCATCAAAGGATTTTGTCATGAACACCTGACGCCGGTAAGGTTTTACGGGCAAGTCAGGCCCGGCCATCCTGGCAACTTCTCCTCCCCAGGGTCCGGCTACATTAACGACGGCCGGCGCCGAGATTGAGCCTTTGGCTGTCTCAATCCCCTGAACTCTGCCGCCTTCGATGTTTATGCCAGTCACTTCTGTTTTCTCTTCGATTCGGACACCAAGCTTTCTCGCAGAAGCTGCAAAACCCATTGCTGCAAGATAAGGATCTGCATAGCCATCTTCCGGACCAAATGTTCCGCCTTTCAAATCGTCGACATTCAAGTAGGGCCATCTCTGCTTTATATCTTCAGGGGAAAGCACCTCTACAGGAACATCATGCTGTCGTTGAGTTTCAACACTGGATAAAAAATCATTCCAGGTATCTTCCTTTTGGGCTAAAAAAATATAACCTACCTGCCAGAATTTAATATCTGCGCCGAATTCTTCCTCGAAGGGTTCATACACTCGAACGGATTCTTGTGACAGGCGAATATTCGCAGGATTGGAGAATTGCTGACGGATACCTCCGACACTCAATCCAGTAGAAGCCTGAGCAAGAAGGTCTTTTTCCAAGACAACCACATCTGATACTCCTCGCCTGGCCAGGTGATAAGCTGCACTGACTCCCATTATGCCACCACCAATGATGGCGACTTCAGCTGTTTTCTTCCAGTTTTTCATACCTACTCTGACCTGTGTGAAGCCTCTCGTTTTCCGGTCATCAAGGCGTTATTTTGCCATCATATAACTTCAGCCAATTTTTCATTTTTATGACCCTCCGCCATCGCCAGACGCTCGCCACCCGGAGGATGAGAATAATAAAGAAGCTTAACCCACCACTCTGGATAGGCGTTTGAAAGATTCCTATCTGCGAGTCCCGCCATGGCAGTCATAAATGCTTTTTTATCATGAATGCTTTCCAGGGCGTATCGATCTGCATTCTTCTCAAAATATCGTGAGACAGCATTGCTGAAAGGGCTAAAAAGAAAGACTGAAATGCCCCCTGCCATGATAACAAATACAGGAAAGAGGGTAAGATTCCAACTGGTTGAGGAAAGAAATTGGGAAAATATCGATCTCATTGCCAAGTTTAACATGAAAAAGGCAACCACCCCCTCCAGAGTCCCGATAACAAGGTTTTTCCAGATATGCCTGTTCTTATAGTGTCCAACCTCATGAGCAATGATTGATTCAATCTCCGGGACAGACATGTTTTCCATCAAATTATCCCCCAAAACAACCCGCCTTGTTTTGCCCAACCCGGCCAGAAACGCATTTTCCTTCTTTGTCTGCCGGCTCATATCTTCTTTAAAAAAGCCGCTGCTTTTTAAACCTCCTTCAGAGAGGATTCTCTCCAGAGTATCCTCCAGTTCCTTATTCTCTACAGGAGTATATTTGTTGAAAATCGGAAGGATAACGACAGGAAATATTATTGCCAGGACAACGCTCACAAAAGCGAAGGCCAAGCCCGCAATCAACCACCAGCTCTGAGGGTATACAGCCATGATCCAGAACAGCAAGCCAAGTAAGATAAGCATCATAATAAGGCCGACTAAGAAGCCTTTAATCTGTTCCCACACCCAGCTCTTGACCGTGTGATTCGAGAAATTCCACCTGTGTTCGTGGACATAACTGCTGTAAAAACTGAGGGGAAAACCAAAGAATACTGATATCATCTGGAATGACAGCACATAAAGGAGAAAAGTCCAGATTATAGAGTTTCCGATTTGAAGGTTAGCGAGCCAGGCACTTAAACCACTGAAATAAAAACCGAACAAAATAACAAGCGAGAGAGCCATACTTGCAAGTCCCAGTAGACGCTTTTCTTTTTCATAGCGTTTGCTTGGAGCAGTTTTTCTTTGTCCAGGAGGGGATGAATTATATCCATGATAGATCTGATTTTATGGGTATGGGGACTCCAAACATCTTCCGTATCATCAAGCATATAGCATATAACACTGGTAAAATCTCATGTCAATCACACGAGGTTAATCGTAATATCAAATGAGTTGACTTAGCCGCAGAGCAGCTTAAGATAATTGAAGAGAATGTCTGTTTTGACCAACGTTGGATGGCAAAAACATCAGGTCTTACTGCGCGGAAACCAAACGGAAAAATAATCAAAGCGAATAAGCTGG
>JAUWJP010000076.1 GCA_030607635.1 Candidatus Aminicenantota bacterium | reverse complement strand
TTACAAGCTCAGGATTTTTGGTTTCCTCAGAGAAAGGAATACGGGCAATGTCGCCGACCTGATAATTAACTGTGGGATTCAAAACCTTAATTAAAAAAGTAGATAACTTTGAATTTAAGATCCCAAGCAATAGATAAACACTTGTTTTCTTAGGAAAAATAGAGGAGCCGGCAACATCAAAAATAAAACCTTTGGGTAAATAACGAACACTTAAATTGCTTACGGTCAAAAATGAGTAAGTGGCTCCTTCTCGGAAATAACAATCTTGATTCTGTGGCCTTGAAGCTAATCTACTGTTTCTAAAAATGTGTTTTATTTCATATCCATCATTTTTCCAATCTACAGCATACTCCTGATTACCATACCACCTATTTACTGCGCCGCCCTTCATATACGGAAACCACTTTTTTTCTGATATTTTTCCCTCTTCGCGATTAGAGCAATTAAAGTAAATATTATACCTACTTACCTCCCACCACAAGCGAAGAAATCTAAAATTATCCGCAGTTGCGAGTCCTTGACAAGGCTTAGCCACCTCTTCTAATGGTTTGTTTTCCTCAAACAACTCTCTTATTCTATCACTCACCCAATACACAAATGGCCAGCCGGAAATGGCTTTTAGCTTTTCCTGCTCCACGATAAATACTCTGTCAGATTCCTCACCAGAAAGATATTTGTTCAAAGATTCTTCAAAAACAATGCGCTTTTGCTCATTTATGTAATCTACTACCCTAAAGTAGATTCCTTTGGAGTTAGAATCCACCTTCTTTTGAAAAACATACATAGCGCACTGTTGTGCATAAGGATTACTCAAATCCATAAAAGTAGGGCCTAAATGCACAAGAGACTCAATAATCGTATTCTCAATAATATCTCTTCGTACTTTTTCACAGGAAGAAATAAACATAAACGAATGTATATTAATCATTCCTGCAAATCCCCCCTCTTTTGTTAAATCTACACATCTATCGATAAAACAGGTATAAAGGTCTCCTGATTTCCCTTGATATAGTTTTTTGAGTTCATCAGCCAATGCTTTATTCCAATTTCTTCTTCCGGAATAAGGTGGATTTGTCACCACTACATCGTGTTTCTTCATTAAAGCGTCCATAAGATAAATCCCCTTTTTTGACTCTTGGGCAAGGAAACTGTCTCCATTGGCTCTGTCAACAAACTCACTTATGGCTTTTATTAATTCTTCCTTAGCTTCTTCCCAGGCAAGATCTTCTTTGAGGAATAACTGCCTTTCCCCTTCTGTCATAAATAGCTCTTGCTGAGCCTCATATTTTCTTATAAATTCCCTTCTGTGCTCAGACAAAAATTTATTGATAATTTCTTCAACTTTTAATAGTGAGCCCAGATAGTAAGCTTTTCTTAACTCAGGTAGAATTTCTTTAAGCAGTTCTCTGGTAATTTCATATCTTGGCGAGATAGAATCAATAAATTCATCAATGGTTTCTTCGGAAAAGTTTGGAATATCGGTGTGAACAAGGTTGTATTTTTGAATAGAAATGTTCTTATTTTTAGTTTTTGCCTTCAAGTATAAGGAAAGTGCCGATAACTGAATGGCACGAAGGTCAATATCAACACCAAAAAGATTATTCTCAATGATAGCAGAGGGAATATCTTCTTCTTTATCAACAGATGGTTTTTGAGGCCATTTGGGAGTTCCCATATTTTGCAGTTCCTCAAGATACATATCGTAAAACAAATCAAAAGCAACCATTCCAAAATGCATTGTTCCACAGGCAGGATCAAGTAAGGTTATTTTCTTAACCGGTTTTAAAGGGATTTTTTCTCTATCATTTTCATTGGGGACATAATATCTTAATTTTTCTCTTATTTTTGTATCCGGATGCATTCTAATCCAGAGTCTTGCCAATGTATTTTCTACGAGGAATCGGACAATCCATTTGGGAGTAAAGATTTGAGTGGCTGGGGCTATATCTTTTAAATCCATTTTCTTTTTCTGGCTATAAATCTTATCAAACACCTCTTCTTTTTCATCCTCTATAAAGTACTGATAAACCCAACCAATTACTTCATCTTTGCTCCAAATAATAGTGAGTTTATCCTGATTGATAAGTTCAAAAATTCTAATCAAGTTTTTTTCTCTGGGAAACAATAAACTTACCAGAGTTTCTGGATCAAAGAGAATCCTCATCTCCTCATCGCAAGATACATTTTCACATTGCCAACGGAAAAAATTCCTATAAGCCTGGTAAACTTTTCCTTGTTTCCAGAGTTTTTCATTCTCTGGATTATCAGCCAAATAAAATATAAAGGCATTGGAGTTGAAACAGCGAGATATTGTTTGTTTTACAATTTTTCTTTCTTCCATCATTTTAAAAGCTACAAAACGGTTGAGGTAAGTAAAGGCGTACTCTTTTACAAAGTTCCAAACAGCTTCTTCTTCGGATTCTCCACTTTCAGTCCTATATTTGATAAATTCCTCAAGTTTCTTTCTAACCCGAAGATCAAAAGAATTTTCCTTCAAATTTGGAAGAAAAGATATATCTTCAAATACTCCGTCTCTTAGCAAGCCATAAATTCCTTCTAGCTGAGAAAAGCAATCTTCAATTAAATTTTTTTTCGCCTCAGATATAAATTTAGACTCTTTAATTATTTGTTGGATGTTTGTCATCTTAATTGTTACCTATTGTAAATGTTTACATGATAACTTCCCCCAGCACCTTTTGAGGGCATTCCCATGTATTTCAAACTTGTGATTCCTTGCATTTTCCCTGGATAAAAAAGCACCGTAGGCACGAGTGTTTTTCCTTTCATTTCATCTAAAAGAGCAGAAATTCTATAACTATTGGGGGCAAATACGCCTGCCCTTACGAGGAATACAATATCTTTGGCTGGGTTTAATTCCCTCAATTTCCTCTCTAATAAATCAGGGATAGGGGAGTAATCAGGATCGGAAAGGACTGTATTCAAAGACTCCTGCGCTTTTAAAAAACCAAATTCTTTTTCTTCTTTTATGATTTGTTCTTTTCCTCCTTCATTTTTTATTGCTTCAAAAAACAAATTTGCCAGGGATATTACATAAACTCGTTTACCTTTGTTATTAAGTCGGGTTGCGAGCAGCTTTATTTCTTTACGCATTTCAAATTCCTGTTCAGGGTCATATCGGAATATAGCAAAAGGCAAATCATGATAGGGACTTATTTTTAACTCTTTTGAACTTAAATCACGTTCTAATTGCTCAAGCGCTTCTTTTAATGATGACATCCACTATCTCCCCAGGGGTATTCTGAAAAAACTCAAGTCTTACTATTTCTCCAATTTGCTCATACCTAAGATATTTCTCCTGATGTAGTTCCATAAAAAGGTGCTCTATCTCCTGTGGATTTAATAAAAACAATCGCCAATAAGGATGTTCAATTATTTTCTTACCTAAAAACCCTTCTTTGAAAATAAAAAATGCAATGTAAAAACAAACAGGCAAAGGAACAAACTTAGGTGTTATCTGTCTTCTTTTTTTACCCTCAAGCATTCCAAATCCTTTAAGAGCTGAAAATAACCCAGAAGCCACTCTCTTGATAACAGAATCTCCCCATTTTACAGGTATAGTTTTATCCTGAACACCCTTTTTGATAAAGCCTGAAACATCTCTAAAATCTATCTCTAAAATTCCCTTTTCGTACCTGGGAAGTAAAATTTTGTTAATAAAATCACCAATTAAAGGTTCATTAAGGGCGCAGTAAAAGTAAAGAATTGGCCGTAAAATTTCAATTGGAACATCTGCTTCTGCAAATTGCTTTAAAAAGGTCCAATGATTTTTAGGATAACCATTAACATATCGCGGCAAGAAAATATATCTTATAACATCGGAAACTCTCTTACGGCTTTTCTTCCCTAAAACATTTCTTAAGATTAATTCTTTGATGAGATCTCTTTGTGGAATGTCATTGCGCCAGTGTTCAAGAAGTATTTTTATATCTTCTAATACTGCTGCCCCTTTTTGTAAATTTGAAGTATACTTAGGTGACTTGGGCAACATGCTATTTATACTTATTTTGCTTTTTTCTCCATCCGTCAAATTCATTGTTACGAAACCTTACATCTTGTCGTTTTTGTTTCTACCCGCAAGCTCGTTGAGTATTGGGTAGATCATAGATTACCATATTTTTCCTCATTGCTTATCCAATTTACCATTTTCCTAACGGTTTCCTTTTTATTTCTCATTTCCTCTTTTCTTCATCATTCAGATCAATTTTTATTTGCCATTTCCACATTGCAGCATTTAGCTTTATTCCTGATCCGGAATATATACAAGCAGCTCGCCCACCGAGCAGTCTAAAGCCTTGCATAGTTTTTCCAGAACCTCGTAAGTTATCTGTTTGGCACCCGTACCGCGGTTCTTACCCATCTTGGAGAGGGCATTGACGGAAATTCCTGTTATTTTACTTAACTGAGTGTAGTTAAGGTCTCGTTCGGCCAAGAGTATCTTCAGTCTATTTCTGATCACCGTTTATTACTCCAGATACTTTTTATACACTAATACTTAGTATAATTCCACCCGTACTTGGAAGAAATAACTTGACATATATAAAAGGAAATGGTATAATTACAACTACAGATATAAATAATCAAAGGACGAAAGGATTATACACATTAACTACTATAATTATAAAAGCATAGGAGTCAATAACCAGGTTGAGACTTTCTGATTCAAGGAGGTGAAAAGATGATGATTACGCTGTGTCGGAGGAGGAAGCATACCGGTGAGTTGGATAAACGAAGACTTGCTGCAGCCATTAGTCAAATCATTCCCCTGCTGCTTGGATCACATAAAACGGTAGTGGCAATAAGCAAGAACATCAAAGTAAAGACTCAGTTAATAGTCAAATAGGGGGCAGTTGCTAAACCTCGCAAAAAGGGACAAAGTGTCAAATGACACCCGTCTTCCATCAAAGGAGACTGAGGACCACCAACATGCGGGAGCGATTCAATCAGGAAATTAAAAGAAGAACCAGGGTAGTGCGTATCTTTCCTAATGAACAGGCTTGTCTTCGCCTCATCTCAACCCTTTGTATCGAGCAGAATGAGGAGTGGCTGACGGGCAAGCGCTACCTGAAGATGAATGAGCTCTTATGAAGAGGGAAAATCATATCTTTAGAAGGGAGTCTGAAAAAGCAGTTATCGGGATGGTTTAAGCCTCAAGACTCGATTTTGAGAAAGAGCAGGAGGCTCAATATATCCGGTTAGATCTTGACCCGGAATAGGCTACATATTGGCCCTTTTCGGAAATACTGGCGGTGAAGAGCGCAGTACCGATAATTTGAAGGTGAGTCTACACAAAAAGATCACCTTAAAGAAACATTGCCCTTATCTTGGGATAAACTACAGAAGAAAAAGGACTTGACTCGCGGTGGTGGTAAAGCTGCCAGAATATTCCGAGTAAAACCTCGAGAAGATGCGTGTAAAAATTGTTTGAATCTTTACCTACAAGATGATGATGATTTGTTTGTAAACATTGAAGAGGATGAAGATTTGCCTGTTATTACAAACGAATGTAATAATCCTGTAAGACCAGCCAGTGCAGCTGATCTTAAGTTAATTTCTTCAATAGCTTCACGAATTATAATTGACTATTTGCAAGGTAAAGGAACTGAAAAAAATCATTGGGTTTTTAGTACGGAGTCATTACAAAATGTTAATCTCGATGATGGAACATGGGGAGTAATAAATTCTAAATTCTTGCCCCCACATCCTAATTGCCATATTTGCCAAGACATTCATGAAAAAAAAGTGTCTATAACTAGTGGGGCATACAAGCTAATGAAGGATGAAGTTAAAAAAGCAAATGAATTAGAAACAGGAGGGGTGCTGATTGGGTACATAATTGGAAATGGCGAATTTGTCATTAATAAAGCAACAGAGTCTGGCCCAAAGGCCACTAAAACAAAAACATATTTCTTAAAGGATGAAGAATTTACACAAAAGGAATTAGAAAATGCTTTTCAATCTTTCGGTGACAAGGGGTTGTATCTAGGCGAATGGCATTATCATCCTCAGGGAGCAAATTCACCAAGTGGGATAGATATAAAATCTTTAACAGAGATTGCAAAACAGGACACGTATCGTATCGATCTGCCACTCCTGATTATTCTTTCTCCAGACCTTGAATGTGCTCTTACTATTCATGATAAAAATGGACAGTGCATTCAATTACCCATAAACATTTCAAAAGACATAAAATAATTTGAAAAAGGTAGTGCAGTTTTATTTCCCTCCCTCGGGAATCGCAGTCGTCCGGTTTCAACCACTTTGTGTTTTCTGTAGCATCCTTTGTCTCCCGTTCGACAGTGCCTGGTAAAAAATGTCTCTGTAAGCCTTATACAGAGAGTGATTGGTGGCACGGTCAGATTCTTTCTTTTCTCTTCTGTCTCCTTTGGGAAGAATCCGAATAGCCTCGTTCAGAGCTGTATGCAACTCCTGGACAAGTTTCTGCACGAATCACCCTTGGCATTATCCCTTTTTGTCCCAGACAACTGTAGAGAATCGCAAACCGGAAATCTGAGAAAATGAACGAGGAAAGGGCGGTCCCACCTGTCCTGCACCTTCACTATCCTGTATCCAACGGGAAGCCTACCCAGGAAATCCCATTTTTCAGATGGCAAGGGGAGTGATTTTGCCGCCTCTTGGATATCGGCGGAGTGCTTGAGATTCAGGCATATAGTTACGCCGCTGTTACCCAGGGCCGGAGTTGATAGAAGGCTCGGATTTTGATCGAATAACATCATTGACTGTTCTAAATCCCGTATCTGGCGCAACATCAAATCATGGATACCGTGACCGGGTGTGGTGTGGCGAAGAAAGAAGCTGTGAGCCTCCTCTATGAATAGAACATGCTTGAATGGGGTTGTTCTTCCCTCCGACAGACGGTAATAATACAGCCATAAAAGGAGGCTTTGGGTGAAGACCGAGCGGTCACTCTCACTACCGATACCGTCAAGCTCCATTATCACCGGCTTGTCCAGAATATCTTGGATTGTTGTTGGGCCTTCGGAATTCATCAACCTGCCAATAGGACCGGTTGTCAGTTTGAACAAGACACTCAGCGCAGAGATCTTCCAGTCACGTTCTCTTGAGTGGGCCTTGCAATTCTCGATGTGATGTCTTATGTCATTAAATGTTACTGGTTTTTGATCATCGAAGAAGTCCAGGGCTCTGAGCAGCAGGTATTCAACCCCTCTGGTGCTGAGGAGATGATGACTCGGTAGATAGGTTATCGCGATGACGGAGATCATGTCTCTCAGATAAGCCTGCCGCTGATTCTCCGACAGGTTTCTCGAAGGATAAAGTGGATTGAAAGATAACGATTCATCCTCTCCTAGAGCGAACACAAGAATGCATTTGCCTTCAGGCCTGTTAAGGAAATGGCGATAGTTTTTCCTCCAATCCAGGACAACAAAGGGTTTTCTTCTATTCAGCAGATTCCACACAAGAAGATGACCCACATTGGTTTTTCCGGCACCACTTCGGCCCAAGAGAAGAACGTGCTGGGGAAAGTTGGAGTGAACCCCTAAAACTGGACAAAATGACTTAGAGTTGTTAGAGTTCTGATGGGTTCAGTAAATCCCGAAAGGGATTAAAAGGAGCCTGCCATGAGAAAACCTAGAACCTTTACCAGTCAGTTCAAACGGGAAGTTGTAGAAGAGCTGGGCAGTGGAACTACCGGACCAGCCCAACT
>JAUWJP010000184.1 GCA_030607635.1 Candidatus Aminicenantota bacterium | reverse complement strand
CTTGAAGGCGCTAATGAAAGCAATTATATTGCCAGTTTGTTTCTAAAAGATAAGGGTTGGGGATTGGCTCTTATTGATTTAGCCTCTGGTCAGATGAGAGCCGCTCAAAGCGATTCTCAGGATAAGAGGGTGCTGCCTGACGAGCTCTTCAAGGTTTCGCCAAGGGAGATTGTCTTCCCAGAGGGAGAGGAAAAGCATGTCATCGAGATTCTCTCCAGCCACAACATGATTTCTATCCTGAAAAGCCCTCTGGAGGATTGGGCTTTTGATTATTCTCAAGCTAAAAATATTTTGCAGGGTCATTTCAAGGTCAAATCTTTGGCAGGTTTTGATCTTGCCGACAAAGACATGGCAGTTTCAGCGGCCGGCGCTCTTCTTTATTATCTTAAGAAAGTAAGAAAGGATTCCCTTTCCCTGATCGATAAAGTCTCTTACGCGCAATCAGGCACAGAGATGATCCTTGATGCTGCGACCATAAAAAACTTAGAACTCGTGAAAAACTTGAGGGATGGAGGAAGGAAAGATTCTCTGCTTGATATTATCGACTTCACGGTGACTTCCATGGGCTGCAGACTTATCCGCAACTGGCTTCTTCAGCCTCTCCTCCGCTGTGTGGACATAGAAAAAAGGCTGGATGCCGTTTCAGAGTTTCTCAGCCGCACGATAGAGCGCAAAGAATTAAGAGAGGGCATGAAAGAAATATTCGATTTAGAGCGACTCAAAGGAAAAATTTCCTTGGCTGTGGCTCACGCTAGAGATTTGGTTTCATTAAAAAAATCACTTTTGCCTCTTCCCCAAATTAAGAACATGATTAAGCCTTTTTCATCAAAGGTGATAAAGAAGATTTACAAGTTCTGGGATAATGCTCAGGATCTCGTGGAGTTGATTGACAGGGCCATCCTGGAAGAGCCTGCTTTTTTGCTGACTGAAGGAAGAATAATCAAGGATGGGTTCAATTCAGAACTTGATGAGCTCAGAAAATTGAGCCGTTCCGGAAAAAGCTTTATCACTTCCCTTGAGAAGAAAGAAAGAGAAAAAACAGGAATTTCTTCCCTTAAGATCCGTTTCAACAAGGTCTTTGGTTACTATATTGAAGTTACCAAGCCCAACTTGTCCCTGGTTCCTGCTGATTATATTCGAAAACAGACCCTTGCTAATTCTGAAAGATACAGCACGCCTGAACTTAAAGAATACGAAGAGAAAGTCCTAAGTGCTGAAGAGCGGATAGCGGATTTGGAGTACAATCTTTTCCTCGAGATAAGAGAAAAGATTTCCAAGGAAACCACCCGCCTCCAGAAAATTGCCTCTGATGTGGCTCGGCTGGATGTCCTTTCTTCACTGGCTGAGTTAGCCTCCATACGCAACTATCGTCGCCCCAGGGTGAACAAAGGAGAGAAGATAAGCATTGTGGAAGGGCGGCATCCTGTTATCGAAGTCACCAATGAAGATCCGTTTATACCCAATGATACATATCTGGATAGAGCGGAGGATCAAATTCTGATCATCACTGGTCCCAACATGGGAGGGAAATCCACTTACTTGAGACAGGTCGCCTTGATCTGTATTATGGCTCAGATGGGCTCCTATGTGCCTGTCAAGGAAGCTGAGATGGGTACGGTGGACCGCATTTTTACACGTATAGGAGCTATGGATTTCTTAAGCGTGGGTCAGTCCACTTTCATGGTGGAGATGCTCGAGACAGCGAAGATATTAAACAACGCTACAGAGAAAAGCTTGATCCTGCTTGACGAGGTTGGGAGGGGTACGAGCACTTTTGACGGCCTCAGCATTGCTTGGGCGGTGGCTGAATACCTCCATGAAAAGGAAGAAATAAAGGCCAAAACCTTGTTTGCTACCCACTATCATGAATTGACTGAGCTGGCCTTAACTTTAAATAGAATCAAAAATTATCATGTTTCGGTTAAAGAGTGGAAAGATGATATTATTTTTCTGAGGAAGATAGTTTCCGGTCCCTCGAGCCAGAGTTATGGCATTCATGTGGCAAAGCTTGCCGGAATTCCTCGGTCTGTTGTGGATAGAGCCAAGGAGATTCTTTTTAATTTGGAGAAACAGGAGCTCGATGATTCGGGACTCCCGAGGCTTGCCTACCGGTCTTCGAAGGAACGGGATAAAGCCCAGTTTCTTTTATTCAAAGAAGATAGAAAACAGGAGCTGTTAAAAGATATTGAAGATGAAATCGAGAAGTGCGATATTTCTGAGCTTAAGCCTCTGGATGCCCTGAACTTTCTCAGTCAGCTAAAGGAAAAAATTAAGAACATAAAAGATAAAACATAGAAATTTAATTTATCAGATTGAATCGTAAGGAATTAAAGGCGGGGCTTAATACTTTTCTGAATCGTCCTCAAGTTCGTGGATTTCTTCCTTCACTTCATCTTCGAAAGCATCTTCGTATCCCTGGTCTTCCACAAAAGGGGCTTCTCCTTCTTCCTTTTTTCGCTTCTCCAGAGCACCGTCATATTCATCTTTGTTTTCGTATCGTCTTAAAAAATTAGAACCTGTGTCGCTGTAGTATAATTCTAGATAATCATCCTCAATTTTGCAGAAGATAGATTTACAGGGACCTGTCTGGAGGTTGCCCACTGTTTCCGCAACCTTTGCTGCATTTTTTATGGCGTCTAAAGTCAGCCAGCTCGAAATTTCAATTTCTTGCATTAGTACCCATAAGAAAAAATATCAACTTTTAACAAATTGTCAAGAAAAAAATAGAAAAAATTAAAAAAAAGTTTCGGGTCAGACCGGAAAAATCATCCCCCCGTTGCGGAAATAGCCCAATATCCAAAGAAAAAGTAATGCTGTAGAATTTGAGAAATAATCCGATTTCGAATATATTAATCTTTTATCCTGATTGAAAAAAATAAGGAGATAAATCCATGAAAGAAGAAGTTAAGAAAGCAATAGAAGAAATCAGGCCCCATCTTCAAGCTGATGGAGGAGATGTAGAATTTGTCGATGTTACAGAGGATGGGGTGGTCAAGGTCAGGCTCTTGGGAGCCTGCGAGGGTTGCCCTATGAGGGAGATGACCCTATCCCAGGGCATTACACGCTTCATAAAAAAGAAGGGCCCTCAGATAAAAGAAGTCCAGGCTGTTTAGGCTGCAGTTTATAAAAAGGCAAATTGCTTGACCAGGCTGCAGCAGAATCAATGAATATTCCGTTTGACAAAGAATTTTAAAACTAGTAAACAGAGGAGAAATAAGGAAGAGAAACATATGAAAAAATGAAGAACGCTGATTTCAGCTGTTGCCTTTTTCTCCTTTAAGCTATAGATTCTGAAAAAAGCAATGAAGATAAGGAAAGCTCTCATTCCCGCAGCAGGTTTCGGCACTCGTTTTCTACCTGCTACCAAATCTCAACCAAAGGAGATGCTATCGGTTGTGGATAAGCCCCTTATCCAGTACGGCGTAGAGGAAGCTGTTCAGTCAGGAATCGAAAGTATTGGCATTGTAATTAGCCGGGGGAAATCGTCCATCGAGGATTATTTTGACAGAAGCCCGGAGTTAGAACAGTTTCTGGAAGAGAAAGGGAAGACTGATCTTTTAGATCAGGTTAGAGGAATTGCAAGTCTTGCAGAATTCTGCTATATCCGCCAGAAAAAAGCCCTTGGTTTGGGGCATGCTATCCTCATGGGTGAAAGTTATATTGGCCAAGAACCCTTTGCGGTGCTCCTTCCTGATGATATATTCGACTGTCCTACGCCCTGCACAAAGCAGCTGATTGATGCTTATTCTGAGCTTGGAGCTTCGATTATTGTCCTCGGGCGCGTGGATGAGGAAGGGACAAAAAAATACGGTATCGTCAAGCCTAAACAGATTTCAGAAAGGGTGTTTCAAATTGAAGATATGATTGAAAAGCCCGGTCCGGAGAGAGCCTTTTCTGACCTTGGTATTCTTGGAAGGTATGTTTTTCACCCTGATATTTTCGAGGCAATCAAAAAGACCAATCCTGATAAAGGAGGCGAAATCCAGATAACGGATGCTATAAAGATCCTTCTTGAGACAAAGCCTGTCTATGGGTATCTATTTGAGGGAAAGCGCTATGATGCCGGGGATAAACTGGGCTTTTTAGAAGCCAGCATCGATCTTGCCTTGAAGAGGCCAGATTTTGGCCAGAAGCTGCGGGAATATCTTAAATCACATTCATAGGGCTTGATTCATCAAACCTGCACCTTTAATTATTGGCAGGGATTTGATTAACAACCTCCCATTTTGTCATGTAGTTTTTTGTAGGGGCTTGATTTATCAAGCCCACCTTTTTATATCTTTAGTAACTTGATTTATCAGATACCAGAAACAGAACAGG
>JAUWJP010000077.1 GCA_030607635.1 Candidatus Aminicenantota bacterium | reverse complement strand
TATGGCCTGCTGTATTAGCAATATTACAGTAAAGAAACATATCCAGTCAATAAAAGATTCGCATGAAAGAGGAAATATCGGTGAGAATCCAGGAATATCATCTCTGCCCAGCCTCTGGAAGGAACAAATAAGTCTCATCTGCAATAATGGGCGTGAAAGAAGGATCAACTTCTGCTTTACGCATCTTGCCTCTGTGCGCGTTTGAGTAAAGCCGTAATAACGCACCGTAACTTGTCCTTTATCAGGAATATGGGAGGTTACTCTAGCAATGAACTCCAGGTAATCCATCTGCTCTTCTTCTGCTCTGGCGTTCCCGTACTGGTAAGATACATTGCCCTCGGTCTCATCAAGAATTCGTATCTCTCCTAGTCCATCCATAGAGAAAGGATGAACGGATTGAACCACTTGGCCCCTTAGAAGGCATGAGATGTTATTGCTTTCAAGAAAGCTTTTTATAACTTTAGCCTCAGCAGGGCCCCATACTCTACAAACCTCTACAAGATGAGAATTTTTATCTTCTTTGTTCATTTTTTATTCATGTTGTTTTTTGGAATGGATTTTTGGGATTTTCGTTTTTGCTCAAAGTAATCTTTAACAACGTCTCTATGGTCGAATGCAAGCGGAAAGTTTATTTCTTATTCACTAAAAATCCCTATTTCAGAAGCATCATCTTGTGCTTTTGGCTGGCCGTTAGGAGGCAGAGAAGAAAAGTTAATCTTCCATATAGAAAACCTTTCCTCGATCACTGTTCTTCTCCCGCCTGGAAAAGCCTCAATTCCTGGCATTTACAGCTACATCCTAAAGGAGTTTGCCTGGGAATGAATCAATGCCAAGCTTATCCTCTGGCCTCGCAGAGGATGTAGGAGGATCAAGCTCCTGACTTTCATCGGACTGCTTCCCTGATTCTCTCTGAATCGGACAGACTCTACAATATTGGAACGGAATAATTATCCCCGATGCGGCAGTCAGAAGCTGACGTTTTTAGGCTTCTTTTTTTCTCTTCCTCCGAAGGCCTTCGAAAAGAGAATAGACAACAGGGATAACAACCAGAGTGATCAATGACGAACTCAACAGACCGCCAATAACGGCTCGGGCCATCGGTGCCTGAGCTTCACTGCCCTCCCTAAGCTCCAGGGCGAGAGGAATCATGGCCATGATGGTTGTCAGAGCCGTCATCAATATCGGGCGCAACCGACGCTGGCCAGCCTCTACGATTGCCTCCCGCAATTCCATTTTATCACGGTGCCGGAGAAGATTTGTATAGTCCACAAGTAGAATGGCATTATTAACCACTATGCCTCCCAGCATGATACATCCGATGTAAGACTGGACATTGAAGGTTGTTCTGGTTAGAAAGAGCATAAAAATGACGCCAATAGCGGCCAGGGGAACTGAGAACATGACGATAAACGGATCACGAATTGATTCATAAAGCATGGCCATAATCATATAAACCAGCATTATAGCCATAATAATACTCACCAGAAGCTCCCGGAATGCCTTCTGTTGCTCCTCATAGTCTCCGGTGAACCCGATGGTGAAGTCCCGTGGGATGGGAACAGAGCGGAGGCCTTCATCTATATCGGCTATAACTGAGGCAAGGTCTCTTCCAGCGATTTCCGCTGAAATAGTAAGAACCCGTTCCCTGTCCCTTCTTTCAATTCGCATAGGTCCTCTCCGAGGCTGGGTATTGACGACATTCCTCAAGCTTACCTGCTCTCCGTCTGCATTAGTCAGGGTAAAATCAAGGATATTATTGATATCCAATTTTTCCGAGTCTTTAACTTTAACCAGGATTCTATACTCACGCCCACCTTCTCGGTACTGGCTTGCCTGAGTTCCCATCAGAATAGTCTGGATAAACCCTCCAATCTGATTCACCGAAAGTTTCATATCCGCAGCTGCCTGCCTGTCTATGTTAAAAAGTTCCTCAGGGTTTCCTATTTCCCGGCTAAGTCTGACATCTGTAACTCCCTTGACATTTTCGACTATTTTCTTGACCTGATGGGTCAATGCTTCGCCGATTTCAAGATCGTAACCCCGGATTTCGACCTGAACCCTTTCCTGACCTCCACCTCCTCTCCTCCCGAACCTCATCTGACCTCCCGCCGCCCGGGTCCGGATAATGACTCCCGGAATGTTCAAAAGTTTCTGTCTAAGACTAGAAGCTATTGTCTCGTTTGACCTCGAGCGTTCGGATTTGGGGTTGAGCTTAATGGTGATATTTCCGCGGTTAGCGCCGGACCGCCATCCCCCACCGCCTCCTCGTTCTTCAATGCTCTGTAGCTCCGGAACTTCCTTCTTTATGATTTCGGAAATCATATTTAACTTTTCATCCATGACACCGAGCCTTGTTCCTACTTCCATTTCAACCGTTACCCTCACCTCACCTTCATCTGTAGAGGGCATGAATTCGCTTCCTACAAAACGGATAAGCACTATACTTACGACCAGGAGCAAGGCCGTTATTCCCAACACCAGAAAACGGTGATCAAGAGCATAATGGAGAAGGATTTTGTAGGAGTTTTCTAATCTTCTGAAAAACTCACGCACATGGACAACGGCTTTTTCTTTCCATCCTTTAGGATGGGGATTGTCCAGCCGGGTTGGTCTGAGAATGTGGCTGGATAGCATTGGGACTAAAGTTAGAGCAACAAACAGCGAACAGATGAGAGAAAAACTGACTACATAGGCCAATTGCTTAAACATGATACCCGACATACCGCGGATAAAAACCGTGGGTAAGAACACAGCAATAGTTGTAAGAGTGCTGGCGATGATGGCTGCGGTAACTTCATGACTGCCTTGGACAGCAGCTTTAAAAGAAGGAACCCCTGACTCCTGCAAGCGGTAGATATTTTCCAGGACGACAATGGAATTGTCGACCATCATTCCGATTCCAAGGGCCAGTCCGCCCAGGGTCATAATGTTCAGTGTGAACCCGCCAAAATAGATCAGCGAAAAAGTGGCGATTATTGAAATGGGAATGGCAGTGGCGATAATCAGCGTGCTCCGAATATTGGTAAGAAAGAAAAGGAGCACTAAGATCGCCAGGATTCCACCGTACAGAGCTGCAGAACTCACATTGTTAATAGCATTTTTTATGAATTGGGAACTGTTTGAAACCGGGATTATCTGGATTTGAGGAGTGTCTTGCTGGATTTTCTCTATTTCCTTCAGCACTCCCTCTGCCACTTTGACTGTGTTTTTGCCCGATTGTTTATTGATAGCAATCCGGATTCCCGGTATTCTGTTAATCCTCGCGACTCGTGTTATTCTCCTGTGTGTATCCTCGATACTAGCAATTTCTTTCAGCCTAATGGGAACTCTGTCGCGCAAGGCCACAACTGTTTCCCTGATTTCATCCAAGTTTGTATAGACACCGGGAATTCGGATGAGAATTTCATAATTTCCTTTTTCGATGATTCCTGCTGGCAGGTCAATGTTTTCCTCTCTAATTTTTCTGATAATCAAATCCAGCGGAAGGCCGAGGGCTTTAATTTTATCAGGATAAAAATTAACCTGGATTTCCCGTTCAAGCCCGCCCCAGACATCAACGGAAGCAACGCCGGGCACTCGCTCGATTCGGTAAGCTATCTGTTCGTCAATGATTTTTCGCGTTTGGATAGGATCCAGGTTACTAAATGCCCCGAGTATCAGAATAGGAAACATAGCAGGATCGAATTTCCTGAGCATCGGCCTGTTGATGTCCTCTGGCAAACGGGGAAGTATTCGGTCAAGACGCTCCCGAACATCATCAGCAGCAGCATCCAGGTCAACTTCCCAGGAAAACATGGCTCTAACTGTGCTTCTTCCCTCTGAAGAAACAGAAAAAACCTCTTCTACGCCTGGAACCGAACTCCCGGCCTCTTCAATAGGACGGGTAATCAACTGTTCGATTTCTTCAGGACCAGTATTCGGGTAGGATGTAGAAATATTGAGAGTGGGATAGACTATTTCCGGCATAAGGTCGATGGGAAGCCGACTGAGAGAAACAACTCCAATAGTGATAACAGCCAGGGTTAACATTACTGTAAAAACAGGGCGTCGAATCGAAAACTCGTTAAGCTTCATCGTTTGCCTTCCGAAGAATATTTTTCACTCGTACTTGGCTCACCAGAAGCCTTTGCATTTACCTTTGAAGAGGATGGTATGTTCTGAGGAATAATAATGTTTACGCCGTCTTCCAGGAGATGATGTCCAAGGGTGACTACATATCCGGAGATCTGGAACGGTTCGAGGATTTCAGCTCGTTCTTCTTCGACGATGCCGACCGTGACTGGTCGGAAATAGGCTTTTTTGTTCTCAATATCTGCCAGAAAGACCCCCCGTTGGCCGTTTCTATCGACCAGAGCGCTGTACGGAACTATCGTTGTCTTCTCGCGTCTGGTAAATTCTATCTGAGTGTTGATAAACATGCCGGGCTTGAGGAGTCCCTCAGGATTCTGAATTTCAATCTCTACTCTTGCTTGCCGGGATGTCTCCTTCAGGATTGGAGCTATTCTGACAACCTGGCCGCTAAAGGTCTTCTCAAGAAACGCGCTGCTCGCAATCGTCGTCTTCTGTCCGATTTTCAACCGGAAATAATCCCTCTCAGTCACATAGACGATGGCTGTGATGGGCTGAAGGTTGATGATTGAAAAAATAGGGGTGTTGGGAGAAAGCAATGTGCCTTCATCGACGAACCTTTCTCCCACATATCTAATATCGCTCTCTCTTTCCCATGAGGCTTTAATCCTGGTATAAGAAAGGCGAACTTTTACAGCTTCCAGAGCTGCTTCTTTATTCGCTAACTGAGCAACCGTTACCTTATACTTAGATTCCTGAGCATTATCCTGGGCTACCGCTGCATCCAGCTGGGAATCTGACTGAATACCTTTCTCGTGGAGAGTTCTCGCCCGCTCCAGGTCTTTTTTGCCCAATTCTAAAGAACTCTTTGCCTCTTCAAGGTTAGCCATGGCTACTCGAAGATCCGCTTCTGCTTGAATAACCTGTTGTTGATACTCTTCATCTTCGAGCACAGCCACTAGTTGACCGTGCCTAAGCACGTCACCAATATCGACGAGAAGTTTGTTCAGTTTACCTGAGATTTTCGGGGCAACGACAAACTGGAATTTGGGAATCAGTGTCCCGGAAAATTGGCCCAAATCTTTGATTGAACCTTTCTCAATCGGCGCAATCTCGACGGCTATAGAAATTCCTCTCTGGTCCATTCCTGGGCTCTTATTGGCCACAAAAAAACTTTTGTAGAGTCTCCAGCCGAAGAGCCCTATAAAGATAATGGCTACGGTTATGGTTATCGGAGTTTTTTTCTTGATGATTAGGTTTTTTAGTTTTGTTTTCATAGTTTTACTCTCTAAAAGAAATGCGTCCTTTATTTACCACCCGGTCTGGCTGTTTCCCTTCTTGTTTACAGACTGTCAAATTTCCCTGCCTTTTCAATAATCCCGGTGATGTTTTGTTTTTTTAGGCCTATTCCCTGAGCCCGCTTGAGATGAGCTAACGATATATTGTAGTCCACAACAGCCTTGAGCTCCATGATCTGAGCACTGGCCAGGTCCCTCTGGTATTGAAGGATGAAGAAATTCGTGCTCAATCCGACCTTGAATTTTTCTTCTTCGGCCTCCAGCTTTTTCTGAGCAAGTTCACGGGCTACCCTGTAGGCCTTAGACCGTTGATGGTTAGTTTGGACGGTCCGGACAGCGGTTTTGATTTCCAGAAATATCTGCTGTTCCTGGTTTTTTAACCTCAGTTTAGTCTGGTTGAGGTTGAGCTTTGCCTGTGTGTAGGAAGCTCGGGAAAGAATGTTATTCAGGGGATAAGAGAGAGTCAGTCCCACAGACCAGTTCTTGTATTTGAAGTTGAAAGCATCCTTGAGGGCATCGGAACTTCCCCCGGGGATTTTCCCGATTATCTTGCCGGTTAGAGCGTTCTCACCTTCATACAGAATCTGATCTCCCGAGATCCCCGGACTCCAGTAAGAAGCCTGCAGGCGGAGATCGGGAAAGAGTTGATTTCGGGCATAACTAAAATTGAGCTCTTTGTTCCTCAAATCTAGCATTATGGCCTGTAGGTCCGGCCTGCTCTTCATGGCTACAAGCAGGGCTTCTTCAAGGCTGAGTTCTTTTATGGCGACTGAAGGGCTGTCTGTTGGATCGATCCTCATGGCTGCGGCGTTTTCTACTTCAGCCGGAAGGTTCATGATAATTTTGATAAGATCTTCGTTATTCTTGACCATGGCTTCTGCTTCCAGTATATCCGCCTCTCTTATGGCCACATCAGCTTCAGCGCTCAGGATTTCGATGGGAGGAAGAGTGCCGGCTTCGATTTCGGCTTTGTTTTTCTCCAGTAATTCCCGGGCTAATTTTAACGATTGCTTGTGCACCTTCAGGTTTTCAATGCTGTAGACAAGATTCCAGTAGGCGTTTTCTGCGATGTATATGGTGTCCTCTAGGGCTTTTGTGAAATTCTTTTCAGAAATATCCCTGTTGTTCTGAGCGACGATGATTTCCAGGCGGTTCATCTTGAAGCCGAAATCCTTCAACAGAGGCTGACTGAAGGTGAAACGGAGAGTGCTTCCGTAACGAGGATTGATACTCTGAAATCTGCGGTTTGTGTCGGTCATATTGCTGTAGAGGCTGAGGGAGAGGTTGCCTCCTGTGGGAATAAGCTGGGAAATCTGGACGGAGTAATTGTTTTGAAGTGTGGAGACAGTCTCTGACGCATCAAGGAATGAATAAGAGGCTGAGCTGGTATCCTGCTTGTTATAATTGAAAGTTAGCACAGGCATGAATTTTTCGTTGGCGAGAGAAACCGAGATATCGGCAATCTCAGGGGTGATAATTTCTACAGCCAACCCGAGATTATTCTTTACTGTTTTTAAAATACATTCTTCAAGAGAAAGAGAAAGCGCATTTTCTTCCTTCTGTGCGAGCAGAGGAAGAGAAATAAAAAAGATAAATGTGATCAAACATCCTTGGATTTTTCTAAGCATCTTTTGCCTCCATAGAGAATTTTTTGGACATTCCTAACTTAGGTTATTCATGAATAATGCTGGCTGAACACTACGTGTTTCCTTGGGGGAGAAAGTAAATCCCCAGAATGCCATGAGAGATTTCTTCTGCCCGTCAACTTGATTTCTTCTCTCCGTATCTTTTTAGACGAAGGAATCTATCTTTTCTTCCCTTCAATATCACTCCAACCCTCTTTTCCTGATCTTAGAAATCTAACGCTGAACCCACAAAAAAATACACTTTGAGGCGTTGGATGCAAAAAAATTGAATGAGTTGCAGAAAATTGTAACATAGGTAACATGATGATGTGATGCACCTCCCGTGGGCGTCTATTTTGTGATAGATTACCCATGAGATTAACAAAATATTAATTTAGGAGGTGCACAGATGAATTATATGGGTATTGACCATCATAGGCAATACTCGCACATCACTTTGCTAGATGAGAAGGGAGAAAAGCTCAAATCTGGAAGGGTTTCGAATCTTCGCAGTGAACTTGAGAATTTTCTCTCGG
>JAUWJP010000263.1 GCA_030607635.1 Candidatus Aminicenantota bacterium | reverse complement strand
TCCAGAATATATTGTCAGCATCAGAGGTGTTGGGTACAAATTTAATGGCTGAAATCATCACAACAAAAACGCATTGCAATCTAAACGTAAGCTTAACCACTTGTTTAAAAAAATCTGTTAGCATTCCCTATGAAATGAAATTTTATGGGGAGGTAATATCATGAATCACAAAAAAACCCTTTTTTGGGTTCTCTTTATGTTTTTAGCTGGTTTTTTTCTTTCAACTATACAATATGCTCTTCCTCAGGAGTCAGCCGAGCAGTTTTATGAAGCCGCGTTATTTAAAAAAGAAGCAGAAGGAGATTTACAAGGAGCTGTCCAACTCTTTCTCAAGATTATCACAGATTTTCCTGAGAACAGAAGAATAGCTGCAAAAGCTCAGCTTCAAATAGGGATTTGTTATGAAAAACTGGGCTTGAAACAAGCACAAAAAGCTTTTCAGAAGGTCATTGATAGCTATCCTGAGCAAGCCGAAGAGGTCAAGGCAGCTAAAGAAAAACTCTTTTCGCTGGTCAGGGCTCAGGCTGTCGTCGAAAAAGGCGATACGGGTCTAAATGTCAGGCAGTTATTATCTGGGCTTGAGCTTCTCTATGATGGATGGTTGGGTGCTGTCTCCCCAGACGGGCGATATGTCTCGATTGTTGATTGGGAGACAGGCGACCTCGCGATACGAGATCTCACTACTGGAAAGAAGCAGCGTCTTAGCGACCAAAAAAATGAGGAGGGGTATGCCCTTTATTCTACTTGGTCACCTGATGGAAAAAGGATCGTTTATGATTGGTGGCACAGTGAGTCCTTCGTAGACCTTAGAATCATAGGAATTGAAGATAAAAAACCTCAAACTATCTATAAGAATGAAAAGATTGAATATGCCTGGCCTCTAGATTGGTTTCCTGACGGTGAACATATTCTTATTGCGCTTTCAGAAGAGGGGATTGAAGGCCAGAGTGCGGTGCTATCCTTAAGCGACAAAACAACACAAATAATTCCGCTGGTATCGGAAAGAGATGCATACATATCACCTGATGGCCGGTATATAGCCTATCACAATCTTCAAGAACAAAATGTTCCTGAGATGGATATTTTCCTGTATTCGATTGAGGAGAGGAAAAACAGCCTTTTGATTGAGCACCCCGCAAATGATGAAATTCTCGGATGGGCTCCGGACGGGAGATGGATTCTCTTTCGAAGCAGCCGCTTGGGGTCCGATGATGCCTGGATCCTTCCGGTTTCTAATGGTAAAGCCGAAGGAGAGCCTCGATTAGTTAAGAAAGGAATAGAAGATATCGCCTCCCTGGGTTTTAGTCGAGATGGTTCCTTCTATTATATGTCTTCGAAGCAAATGCAAGATATCTACAAAGCTTCACTCAATCCAGAGACTGGGGAGATTCAAAATCCACCAGAAAAAATGGACCTCCCTTCTGAGGGACGCAATAATTTCCCAATCTATTCTCCTGATGGAAAAAAACTGGCATACATACGGGGTGCCCTTGGATCTTGGCTTGATAAATCTACTCTCCATATCCGCTCTTTTGAGACTTCGGAAGAGAGAGTCTTACCTCTTAAACGGGCTAGGTATCCACGCTGGTCGCCTGATGGACGGACTATTCTTGTAACAGCATCCGGAATATACAGGATTGATATTCAAACGGGAGATATGAAACCTGTTTTGTTGCCGAAGCCTTCCAAGAAAGAAAGCTATCGTTTCAGTGAATGGACCCCAGATGGGAAATCTTTCTTCTATATTCAGGGGGAAAAAGGTAAATCTAATGACCTTATATCTAAATACAACTTTGAAACAGAAAAAAAGAAAAAAATTCACCAAACATCCTACGCGTATGCCGAGCTTTCCCTTTCCCCAGATGGAAGATGGCTGGCTTTTATAGGGCGTGAACTGGAGAGAGAGCTGAAGATCATACCGGCGGACGGAGGAGAGCCACGCGTACTCTGTCGATTCAACCAAAGAGGAGGTGCTTCAATTCCCTTAGCTTGGACTCCAGACAGCCAATATATTCTCTTTTTCAAGCAAAAAGAAACTGAAGTATTAGGACAGGAATTGTGCCGCGTATCAGTTGCCGGAGGTGAGCTACAAGAACTGGGCTTGTCTATGATGATTTCTCCAGACCATCTGAGAATGCACCCAAGTGGTCATGAGATCGTCTTTTCTTCTCTTGGATTTTCCATTCCTTATCCGGAATTCTGGGTAATGGAGAACTTCCTGCCGAAGGAGAAAACCAAGAAAAAAAATAAGTCGCGATAATATTCGACAGATGAATATTATTCCCTGATCGGACTTTTTCTTCCCGGTAATAACCCATGGCAACATTTTACAATATAATTTTACATATTTTTACAATTTCTCTATTGTTTTTTACTCTTCGATTATATTATATTAGTATATTATTGACTTTCTTAAACATATCAGTCCTAAGAAGAAAATTCTCTTTTTTGCTTTAATTTTAATTATGGTTCCAGGTGCTATCCTCAGCTATCTGGGTTTAAAGTCAATCGATCAAAACGCAGGAAACCTCAGAACAAAGTACGGGGGTACTATTAATTTAGTGCGTGACAAGTTGGAGAGCGAAGTTATTCAACTTGAAGAGAATCTCCGAAACAGTCTCATCGAACTATTCCCCAAACTTGACAGAAATATTGAACTGAAAGAGTGGATCCGTTATATAGAATCAGAAAATCCCGCCTTCAAACATCTATTCCTGGTCAATGCAGATGGAGGTTTGATCTCAACCTCAGTTTCACTTGAATGGGAGAAATGGAGAAAATCTCAATCTTTTAGAAATCCGCAAATGGCAGCTAATTTTAATACGGCGGAAAAAGCCGAATTTATCAAGAAAGACTTTGTTGATGCAATCGGACTTTACAAGAAGGCACTGGTCTCTACCGCATCTGATCAGGAGCGCGCTTTGCTTCAGTCGCGGATTGGGCGCTGCTATTTTAAAATAGGGAAATATAAAGAAGGAATTAACGAATACAAGAAGATCCTGGGATTGGGAAACGAGGAAATAACCATAGGATTGATCCCCGCATCGATAGTTGCGCTCTCTCAGATTGCCGATGGCTATAAGGCTTTGAATGTTTCTAAAGAACAATATAATGTCATACTCGAGCTCTATCAACGATTAATTA
>JAUWJP010000203.1 GCA_030607635.1 Candidatus Aminicenantota bacterium | reverse complement strand
TGATGAATTTCTTAGAGACAATTCCTGCAAGTAAAGCAAAAACATATTTCTCTGAACTACTAAAAAGAATTAGGGAACATCATGAATCCTTTGCTATTACTCGAAGAGGGAAAATTGAAGGCGTATTAATTAGCATTGAAGAATATGAAAGCCTTATCGAAACTCTTGAGATATTAAGCGATAGAGAACTGGTAGAAAGCATCAATCGAGGACTTAAAGACGAAAAAAAAGGAAGGCTTCATTCTTATGAAGAGGTCTTTCAGGATTAGTTTGAATTGAAGTCATTAAAAAAATATTCTATTAAATATACGAAAGAAGCAAAAAAGAAAATAGAAAAACTTGATAAGTCAATCAGGTTGGTTATTAAAAATGCAATAGAATCTCTCTTATCAAATCCTTATAAAGGAAAACCATTATCTTATGAACTGGCTGGTCTATATTCTTTAAGAACTTCTGATTACAGAATTATATACCGAATTAAGGAAAAGCAGCTCATTATCATAGTTATTACTGTTGGACATAGAAGAGAAATCTACAAGAAATTAAAAGAACTGATTGGCTAAGATAAAGCACACTTAATTTTTATCTTTAAGCTTTGGCAAGAAATTTTCCATCACCCAGATTTCCGGCCAACTCATTTTTGCACCTCTCGAGTGGAAGACAATATGCTGCCCATCGGGATGAACGCTAAAATGGCGGAACTCTGCCATCTTCAATCCCAGTCCCTGAAGCTGGCCACCCTCTGCAGGGATCCGAACCAGCTCTTTTGATTCCGCTTCAGGGGAATCAGTTGCATCCCGGTAGAAAAGTACATATTTTCCTCCGGCGATCCAAGCTGGTGAATTGACAGTATTCGTTTTTTCCTCAAAGGAATAAATATCTTGGGGCTCTCCGCCTGACGTCGGGATAATCGTCAGCGACTTTTTTTCATCGCGATTCAATAGGACCAGCCATTTCCCATCCGGTGAGATGTCGATATCTTTTGCATCGTTGGGAGACCCGGGAAGGATTTTATCTTGGCCGCTTGTGACGTCATGCACATATATATGAGATTTCCTGAAGAAAATCGGGCCTGTGGCATCAGGATCGCTTATCGTGTAGAAAAGGGATTTTCCGTCTTTAGACCATCTGTGAGAGTAGATCCTTATCCCAGGATCAACTTGAACAACGGGATCAACAGCGCCAGTTTGTACATCAATCCTGTAAATACTATAGTGGCCGTCTTTATCTTCTACTTCGACAGAAATAAAACGGCCATCAGGCGACCAACGGGGATAATTAAAGTTATTTAGTTCTGGATTAAGCTCTCTTTCCTTGCCACTTTGCATATTACGAATACAAAGGACATTGTGCCGAAGAGGGCCAGGACCTCTCTTGGAAACATATGCTAGGTATTTCCCATCTGCAGAATAGTCAGGAGACATGTTAGACCCCTCATAACGCTGAGTTACCTTCGTGGCTGGGGACAGGATTTTCCCTGTGTCTGAATCGATTTGGATCGAAAAAATATCGATCATTTGGTTGTCAACACCATAATAAAAATTGCCATTTTGGGTAAATCCTAGTGGTTGAATAAGCCCTATATCTTTCTTGATCATTTCTGGACCATGCTTAGATTCACCTTCAGTTACTCGAATAGCCCAAGCATCTAGAGTCCCTGTACGGTCGCTCGCAAACAAAATCCATTTCCCATCTGGAGCCCAGCCAAGCAACCTATCATTCATAGGGTGGCTAATCAAAGGAGTCTCATGCTTCCCATCTATCGACATCAGAAAAATATCACAATTTTGTGTGTCCTCATTTTGTGGAAAGCTAAAAGCAATATACTTTCCATCTGGAGAGAAGGTAACGATGGGGGGATTACCTTCCATATCCACCCTGTCAGTGGTTTTTAAAATACGGAAAGATCCATCCGTGACCGATATCAGTCCCAGCTGAGAAGGATTTTGTTCCTGAAAAACAGCAGCTAGAATGCTGTTGCCATCAGGTGACCATTCAAAAGGATGAATATATTCCATCTCTTTCACGGAGTACAGAATTCGAGGTTTTGGGTTATCGAGTCCAACGGTTCTCAAATCAAAGCATTCCTCTTTGTTGAGCCAGTTATATACGATCTTTTTTCCATCAGGCGACCATTTAGAAAACAGGGCAAACTCTTGTGACTCCAACCAGGACCCTTTGCTCGTTAGACTGCGGTTTTTGCCTTTAGTAAGATCACGGATAGCAAGATCACCAGTCATCCAATCCACAAAGGAGAGATACCTCCCATCGGGGGAAGGAGCGCCAAGTACATCAGTAAAAGGACCTGACCAGACTTTGCGGATGTTGAATTCTTTATCTGTTTTTTTGATTACAGTTTGAGCTTTCAAGAGGACGGATAGTTTCTCCTGAGCTATTTTGACCACCTCTTTCTGATCGGGAAAATTATCGAGGACTTTCTTGTAGGCTTTAGGAGCCTCCTGGAGACCCAATTTTTCGTAGCAGAAGCCGATGTGAAGTTGAGCTTTGGCAGCGATTTCGCGATTTTCTGGGAACTGTTTTAGGATCTGCTCATACAACTCGATGGCTTTTTGTAGGTCACCTTGGACATCTTCGTAGTAAAAGGCTTTCTCGAAGTGTTCTGCTGCCGATTCCTGGGAGGGCAAATTCCCGAACATAAAAATAAGACAGGAAGCGGTAAGCAAAAATGGGAGTAAAATTTTTCGTCTGTTTCTCATATCGTTCCTCCTTTTCGTTTCATCAGTCTCAATATAATGCTTTTTCAACTCCTATGTGTTCAGGAAGTGTGAAGATATCAACAAGTTTCCGTGCAGCTATTTTAATCAATGAATTTATAGCCGACTCCGCGGATGCTAAGGATGTGCTTGGGATTTGATGGGTCATCTTCTATCTTCTTTCTGATATTAGCTATGTGGCTGTCTACTGTCCTATCTGAAACAGAAACATTATCTTCTCCCCATATTTTATCAAGGAAATCATCTCTAGACAGGACCTGTTCTTTTTTCTGGATAAAAAGCTTTAACATTTGAAATTCCAAAGGTGTGAGCTCGAGTTTTTTGTTTTTCTTTTTTGCTTCGTATTTTTTAAAATCCAATTCTATCTGGCCAAAGCTATAACAGGTTAAATCCTTTACCCGCTCCTCAGTTCTGCGAAAGACCGCTTTCACCCGCGCTGTCAATTCCCGGAAGCTGAAGGGCTTTGTCACATAGTCATCGGCCCCCAGTTCTAAGCCCAACACTTTATCCACCTCTTCATCTTTGACAGTCAACATGATGATAGGAGTTGTGTCTCCCTCCATCCTCAGCTTCTTGCACACCTCATACCCATCCAGAACCGGTAACATGATATCCAATATGATCAGATCTGGCTTCTCCCCTTTTGCTATTTCCAATCCTTTCTCCCCGTCTTCTGCTATATGGACGATATATCCCTGCGACTCAAACTCATCCTTGAGACTCACCAAAATACCCGGCTCGTCTTCTATGATAAGAATTTTTTTAGGCATAAAACCTCACTTTCCTTTTCTCTGAATGGGAAGAGAAATAGAAAAGGTGCTTCCCTCACCGATTTGACTCTTTACAGCAATCCTCCCCCCATGGGCTTCCACTGTATGCTTGACCAGAGTCAATCCCAACCCCGTTCCTTTGACCGACTGACGGAGGGTGTTGCGCCCTTGATAGAACTTGTCGAAAATCTTGTCCAACTCCTGCGGAGGAATCCCAATCCCCCTATCCTTGACTTCTATGAAAACATTCGTGTTGTCCTTCCTGACATTGACCGTAATTTCTTTTCTGTCGGGCGAAAATTTCACAGCATTATCCAGAAGATTATTGAGAACCTGGGACAAGGCTTCTTTATCTATCCCGATACAAGGAATATCCTCAAATATCTGCGCCTGAATCTT
>JAUWJP010000095.1 GCA_030607635.1 Candidatus Aminicenantota bacterium | reverse complement strand
GAAATGAAGGAGTCAAAGTCGAAAAAGAAAAAGAGCTGATCCATCGCCAGGAAGAAAAACTCAAGAGTCAGCTTTCAAAAGAACGCACGCTTCTCCAGCAAAGGGAGAACAAACTAGAGCAAAATCAGAAGGAACTCATCCAGGCTCAAAAGCTAAAAGATGAGAAGAAAAAGGCAATGACTGCTCGCCAAAAAGAGCTGGATGGAACGCTCTCTGAGTCTCAAAGCCTTCAAAACAAAATATCGGAACTAAAGGAAAAAAAAGATCAAGAGACCCATCATCTCTGGGCACTCGAAAAATTGGAAAAAAAAGAAAGAAGTACAGATACTTCGAAAGACATCCCTGAAGCCCTTGGCCTCTTAGCTGATTTAATAGAAACTGATGATGAACATGCCCCATTAATAGATATTTTCTGGAAGGAAGAGACAAAAGCCACTCTTGTCTATGCTCAAGATTTTATGAAAATATTGGCCGAGAAAGAGATAAAAGGAAATTTTCTTCTTATCTCACCCAAGAAAAAAGAAGAAACCTCTCAAATCTCCTCAAAGCTTTATAAAGATCCGCAAGTCGTCGGGCTTTTTAAGTCTCGTATTCGGCCCCGACCAAAAATCAAGGACCACCTCTCCCATCTTCAGGAAGCAGCCATTGTTAAAGATATAAAAAGTGCTGTACAGCTCTGGACTCGCTTTCCCTCTTCTAATTACATAACTCTTGAGGGAGATTTACTGCTTTCGTCCGGACTCCTGAAAATGGGCCATAAAGAAGAAGGGATCTTCACTCTCAGCCAGGAGATAAAAAAAATAAAGAATAACATAGCCCGTATTGATAAAAATATTGATCCTCTAACTCTTAACCTCAAAAAAAAAATCGAGCAAAAACAAAGATTGGAAGAAGAACTGCAGGGAGAATCTGCTCTCCTGAGCCAACTGGATAGAAAAATTGAAGAAATAGAAAAAGAAAGCAAGTATGACCAAACAGAAAAAGAGAGAATTGCAGCTCACATCTCTCTCTTTAAAAACGAGATTGCTGTCTTTACCGAAGACAGAGAAACTCTAACCAAAAAAATGGAAACTGCATCATTGAAAGCAAAGGCACTCAAGGAAGAAGAAAACTCTTTGAAGAAAAAAATAGAAGATGAAGAAAAAGAATATGCAGACTATCAGGGAGGAGACGAACAGAGAAGAAAAAATTTCTTTGAGCTTAAAGCCGGAGTCGACCTCCTCCAGGAAAAAATCAAAAACCTGAATCAAAGGCTGCAGACCCAAGACCAAAGAAAAGAGACTCTGGAAGCCAAATTGAACTCTCTTCAGGAAGAAATCCAGAATTGCGACGAAGAAAAATTAAAGCTTGAAAAAAATATCAAGAATCTCTCCCAAAGTGCGAAAAACACTGAAGAAGATAGGAAAAAACAAGAAAGAGAGCTTGCTCGAAGCGAATCTCACCTCCAGAATATGAAAAAAGAGCAGGAAGACATGGAAAAGAGGATTGAGCAATCAAGAGAAGAGGATGAAGGCAAAAAGGAAGAACGAGTGAAATGGGAAATCAGCAAAGCTGAGATAGATCGGGATTTAGTGAACCTTGAAGAGAGCTGCTGGCAGGATCTTAAAAAATCTCTTCAAGAAGTGAAGAAAGAGATACCTGAAGAGAAGATTCCAGATACAGCGATTCAGGAAAAATTGGTAGAAGCAGAGGAAAAACTTCAAAAGATTAAATCCGTTAATTTGATGGCAGAAGAAGAGTATTCAATTCAAAAAAAACGCTTCGATTTTCTCACGCAGCAAAAGAAAGACTTACGAGAATCCATAGATACAACCAGAGAAGCAATCAAAAAAATTGACCACGAGAGTAAACATCAATTCATGAAAGCCTTGAAAGAAGTGAATAAGAATTTCAAGGAAGTTTTCTCTCTTCTGTTCAATGGAGGTACTGCGCAGTTAAAACTGGCAGATCCGAGCCATCCTTTAGAAAGCGGAGTGGATATCGCTGCTCAGCCACCAGGGAAAAAAGTCCAGAGCATATCTCTTCTTTCCGGAGGAGAAAAATGTTTGACCAGTCTGGCCTTCTTCTTTGCCCTGTTTCGTTACAAACCCACTCCCTTCTGTATACTTGATGAAGTTGATGCCGCTCTTGATGAAATTAATCTGGCAAGGTTTTTGGAATTGATGAAAAAAATAAAAAATCTGACACAGTTCATTTTAATAACTCATAACGTCAAAACGATGGAAGTTGCCGATTACATCTACGGAACAACCATGGCTGAACCCAACATCACAACCCTCTATTCAATCAAACTTGAAACAAAAGAGAAAAGTTGAAAAAAAGGGGACAGGCTACTTTTTCTGTCTGAATTGTCCACACGTAGAGATAGTCCTATTTCTTCAAGAAAAAGTAGCCTGTCCCCTTTTTTATGCATTTTTCATAAAAACATTTGAAAGTTTTAAAGATAATTGAAAGAATAGAAAGACCCTAAGAGAGAAAGTTTTGAAATGAAAAGGAGGGTTTCATGTCAACTTATCTTTATATCATCCTCGCTTATCTCTTGGTCCTGACCGGTTTCAATTTCTACAGAGCAAGACGCGTCAAAAGCCAAGAAGATTTCATGGTTGCCGGCCGGAAACTTAAAACCTCGGTCATGGTTTTTACTCTTATCTGCACCTGGATCGGCTCTGGAACTTTTATCGCAGGAGCCGAATTCGCTTCGAAAGCAGGTTTCTCTGCTCTCTGGCTGGCAGCAGGTGCCTGGGTGGGTATTATTGTTATCTATTTTCTGGCTGGAAAAATTCAAACCTTCGGCCAGTATACAATCGGCGACATCTTGGAGGTGCGCTACGGTCCCGTTGCCCGGTTATTCGGCGCATTCGCTCTTATCATTTCTTTCACGGTTATTGTCTCCTATCAATTTGTCGCAGGGGGGTTCATTCTCAATGTTGCAACTGATGGAGCTATTCCTGATTCAGTAGGCACCATCATTGCTGCCACCTTTGTTATTCTTTTTACTGCTCTTGGAGGAATGATTGCTATTGCCTACACTGATTTACCCAACGGAATCATCATCGGCCTCGCCTGCCTGCTTTCTGTTCCTTTTGTCTATCTTGCTGCTGGTGGTTTTGCAGAAGCCACTCAAGTACTCGATGCTGGTTATTTCGCTGTCGTAAACGAGCAGTTCGGAGCACACCCCGCTCTTAAAGTAGGAGGGTATTTTCTAGCGACCATGCTTCTTCTTATGGGTGTGCAGAGTGTGTACCAGAAATTCTACAGTGCCAAAACACCAAAAGATGCGAAAAAGGCAGTTATCCTCTGGACTATCGGAACCGTATTTGTCGAGACTGTGGTCGTGATTGTTGCAGTGTTTGCTTACAGCAAATTTAAAGGACAGATTGATCTTACCATTCCCAAGGAAGGAGGAAAAGTTGTCCTTATGGCAGCTAAAAGCATGGTTCCCTGGCCAGTAGGAGTCCTGCTTCTGGGTGCGGCATGCGCTGTCGTTATCTCCACAGGCATGAATTATCTTCTCTCTCCTACCACAACCATCATGCGCGATATTTACCAGCGTTTTGTAAAAAAAGAGGCTTCCCAAAGCACTATGGTCGCCCTCCAAAAAGTTTTTGTAGTTCTCCTCGGAGTAATCGCATTTTTCCTGGCCATAAGGGCTACTTCAGTGCTCGGAATGGCCTTCTTTGCTTATACAATATACGGAGTTGCAATTACTCCCGCCCTCATCGCAGCTTTAGCCTGGAAAAGGGCAACCAAAGCCGGAGGATTAGCTTCGATTATATCAGGAACTGTGGCCTGTGTAGTTCTGAAAGTCCTGGCAGAGGTCTTGCCTCCGGATAAGGCGCCAGAAGGCGATCCCTGGGGGATCCCTATCATCTATCCTGCTTTGATCATCTCTTTGGGCTCGTTGATTGTTGTCAGCCTTCTGACTAAAAAGCCAAAACCAGAGGAACTTGAAAAATTTTTCCCTGAGAAAAAATAAAACGCCAAAATGGTTTACCTGCTAACCATATTATTTTATCTTGTTGTTCTCTTTGCCATCGGTCTTCACCTGACCAAACGGCTGAAAAGAAAAGAAGATTTCCTGGTTGCCGGCAGGAGCCTGACAGCTCCTGTGCTTGTGGGAACTCTCCTTGCCAGCTGGATTGGCTCTGGAGATATTTTTAGCGTCTCTGATCTCAGTTACAACCACGGCTTTTCTTCACTTATCGGCAGCAGCGGCGGCTGGCTGGGCATCATAATTGTTTTTTTCATAGCAGGTAGAGTAAGAACTTTTGGCCAGTTTACTGTTCCTGATATCATGGAGGCCAGGTACAACAAGTGGGCCCGAATTCTGACCACCGGAGTCACAATAATTGCCTATGTGACAATTGTCAGTTACCAGTTTCGAGGAGGAGGCTGGGTGCTTGATATTATCACTGGAGGAAAAATTCCCGTTGAGACAGGAATAATTATCATAGCTGTATTTGTCATCACCTATACCCTTCTCGCCGGCATGATCTCTGTAGCCTATCTGGATATTTTAAACGGCATTGGCATGATAACCGCCATTCTTCTTGCCCTTCCTTTTCTCATCCAGCATGTGGGAGGAATGGACTATATCGTTGCCAACGTGACCCAGAGAAGCCATTCCTTTTTGGGAAACATGACCTGGGTACAGGCCATGGGATATTTTGTCCCGACACTGCTTCTTGCCCTGGGACAGGGAAACATGTACCAGCGCTTTTTCTCGGCCAAAAATGCAAAAGAAGCAAAAAAATCAGTCATAGGTTGGGTGGGGGGAGTTATTCTTTTGGGAATCGCTCTGCAGAGTCTGGCAGTTGTGGGCAGCAGCTATTTTAAGGGCCTTGAAGCAAACGAGGCCGGAAAAATTATTATCCTCGTGGCCCATAAAGGAGTCCCCGTTGCCGTGGGCTGTTTTCTCCTGGTGGCAATAGTGGCCATCATCATCTCCACTGCTAATAGCTTCCTTCTTGTACCGGCCACGAACGTCATCAGAGATGTATATCAGCGGTTTATAAATCCCAACCTTCCAGATAAGAAAATGATTCTCTACTCGAGATTGGCGGTAATTGTCCTGGGTGTAATCGCCTACTCTCTTATTTCCTTTTTCCCGCGGCTCCTGGATGCAGCTTATGCCGCTTACACTGTCTACGGAGCCGGAATCACTCCAGCCCTTGTGGCTGTCTTTTTCTGGAAGAGGGCAACAGCTTCGGGTGGGGTGCTGTCTATTTTGGGGGGAACAACAGTGACCATCGTCTGGGAAATCATAAATAAAATCCAGGGACATCTTCCTTTCGGCATTCCGGCTATCTATCCCGCTTTGGCAGTATCTCTTGTTCTCCTCTTCGGGGTAAGCCTTCTTACTCCTAAACCCCCACCTGAGAAGTGGAGAGCATTTTTTAAAAATAAGGATTTGACCCCATGATCCCGATTTTAGCAAATATCAGGAGGAGCAAATGAGGACAGGAATCGTCAAGGATCGGCGGTATATGGAACATAATATGGGTGCTTTCCATGTGGAAAGTCCGATGAGGCTAGAAGCAATCTATAACATGCTGAAAAAGGATATTACTTTCCCTTATTTAGAGATAGAACCTCGCCCTGCAACAGAGGAAGAAATTCAGATGATTCATTCTCCTTCTTATGTCAATCTGATCAAAGAAACTTCGGGAAAAGAAAGAGTTACTCTTGACCCTGATACAGCCACTTCAGCCCGTTCTTATGAGGTTGCGCTGCTTGCTGCAGGGGGTATGTTAAAAGCTGCAGACTTGATCATGGAAGGAAAAATTAAAAATGGCTTTGCCCTCGTCAGGCCGCCCGGCCATCATGCCGAACGAGAGCAGTCCGCTGGATTTTGTCTCTTCAACAATGTTGCTATCTGTGCTGAATACTTGATAAAAAAGCACGGCCTCAAGCGTATTCTGGTTGTGGACTGGGACCTCCACCACGGAAACGGAACCCAGCATTCCTTTTATGACAGAAGCGATGTTCTCTATTTTTCCACCCATCAATTCCCTCACTATCCGGGAACAGGATACTGGAATGAAACAGGGCTGCGAAGCGGTGAAGGCTTTACTGTCAACGTTCCTCTTGCCACGGGAAAAACAGACGAGGATTATCTCTTTATATTCAGAAAAATCCTCTCCCCTATCACGGCTCTTTACAAGCCAGAATTTATCCTCGTCTCTGCCGGTTTTGATATCTACCGGGCAGACCCGCTGGGAGGGATGATGGTAAGCGAAGACGGATTTGGAGCTCTCACCTCTGAACTTCTTGCCCTGGCCCATGATTTTTCGAAGGAGAGAATTCTTTTTACCCTGGAGGGAGGCTATGATTTGCAAGGTCTCAGGGAAGGAGCCAAACAAGTCTTGTTCCATCTAGCTGGAGAAGCAAAAAAACCGGAAATAGAAGAAAAAATTTCACCCCTCGCCCTGAGAGAATTGATTCCAATTTTTGAGACACAGCAAAAATACTGGAAAGATCTCCACGAGCCCGATGTAGGGGCTTGATTTATCAAGTCCACCTTTTATCTTATACAAATGACTAAAAAAAGTGTTAAAACGGGGCCTGTCCCCGTTTTTCTTTTAGGAATGATTTCTCTTCTGTAGGGGCTTGATTTATCAAGCCCACCTTTTAAAATTTATAAATAACCTGACCTTATAGCAGAAAAATGGAGCCTGGCTCCATTTTCTATACACAGGAGTATGATTTCTTTGTAGGGGCTTGATTCATCAACCACCTGCAGG
>JAUWJP010000229.1 GCA_030607635.1 Candidatus Aminicenantota bacterium | reverse complement strand
TGACAGCACATAAAGGAGAAAAGTCCAGATTATAGAGTTTCCGATTTGAAGGTTAGCGAGCCAGGCACTTAAACCACTGAAATAAAAGCCGGGCAAAATAACAAACGAGAGAACCATACTGGCAAGTCCCAGTAAGCGCTTTTCCTTTTCATAGCGTTTTGCTTGGAGCTGTTTTTCTTTGTCCAGGAGGGGATGAATCATATCCATGATAGATCTGATTTTATGGTTATGCTTATGGGGACAGGCCCCTATTTATGTTTTTTCTTCTCGGAGCTTCTTTCTTCTTCTTGGTTTTCTTTATCTTCGGACATCTTTTGCCTCCTTGTTGAATTTTACGATATCAAAGGATGAGAAAAATGGGGACTCCAAACATCTTCCGCGGCATCAAGCATATAGCATATAACACCGGTGAATTTTAATGTCAATCACACGAGGTGACTTGTGATATCAAATGAGTTGACTTAGCCACAGAGCAGCTTAAGATAATTGAAGAGAATGTCTGTTTTGACCAACGTTGGATGGCAAAAACATCAGGTCTTACTGCGCGGAAACCAAACGGAAAAATAATCAAAGCGAATAAGCTGGAAAGAATAAAAAATGAAAAAGGTATTTACCTGGAAGAAAAGTCCGCGTCCAAAATAATCATCCATTTAGATGCATATGATCTATTGAATTTAATAAAAAAACGAAAAAAGATAAGAATCTTCCAGTGCTGGACTCTTAGGCCAGGTTTTTATATAATCCCACCTGAATCTGAAGCGGGAAAAGAATTTAGAGCCCAAGGTTAGAAAATATTTCTTTATCATAAATTTTCTCAAAGGAGAGCTTAAGATGAAAAGAAGAGAAGCTCTGGTCACCTTAAGCTGCATGGCCTTGATAGGCCCAAATTTGTTCTCAAAAGAAAGAAGGAGTAATCCCATGAAAAAAGAAATCAAATCAGCAAATGCACCAAAGGCTATTGGTCCTTACTCTCAGGCAATCGCGACTAACGGACTTGTTTTTACCTCTGGCCAAATTGCAATTGACCCCAAATCAGGAGAGCTAAGCACTGGTAGTATCGAAGAGCAGACGCGTCTTGTCTTGAGTAATCTCAAAGCTGTTCTTGAAGCCGCTGGAAGTTCTCTCGATAAAACTGTTAAATGCACAGTATTCCTCCAAGATATGAACGACTACAGCGAGATGAATGCAGTGTACGGAGAATTCTTTAAAGCTCCCTATCCTGCCCGAGCTGCTGTCCAGGTTGCACGCTTACCCAAAGATGTAAAGGTGGAGATCGAAGCTATTGCAGTTATATAGATAGCCGTCCGGATTTTTAGTAGGGGTTTGATTTATCAAACTCACCTTATTCTTTGTGGGGTAAGGTCTTGTTTTTTGCATGGGCTTGATTTATCAAATCCACCTTTATTAATCTGTGGGCTTGATGAATCAAGCCCCTACAAGAATAAATTGAATCCTTACATCAAATAAGTGCGGGCTTGATGAATCAAACCCCCACGAAGTAAAATCAAGCCTCTGCAATATCTTATCCTTGACTTTGCTCCAGCCTTGAAGATAAATATATCTTTAATGAAGAAGGAAGTGCGAATTGGAGTTGACACAGGGGGAACATTCACTGACTTTGTTATCTACATCAACGGCAAAATTGAAATAGATAAAATCCCTTCCACGCCTAAAGATCCTTCTCTTTCTATCCTTGAGGGAATAAATAAAATCCTGAGAAGTAACCTTTCTCCGATGGTTATCCATGGGACAACCGTTGCCACTAATTCTCTACTCGAAAGGAAGGGAGGACGAGTTGCCCTTATCACTACAGAAGGGTTCGAGGATATTCTATTTATCGGACGCCAGACGAGGCGTGAGCTCTACAGCCTCAGGGGCGAGCGAAGAGTTCCACTTCTCCCTCGCCATCTTTGCTTTGGGCTCGAAGAAAGAACCTCAGCCTCGGGAAAAGTCGAAAAAAAAGTTTCTTTATCTTGTCTCCGAAAAATACTCGAAAAAATAAAAAAATTGAAGCCAGATGCGGTGGCTGTTTCTCTTATCAATTCCTACGCGAATTCCTCTAACGAGAAAACCGTCTCCAGGGAACTAAAGAAGGAAAAACTTCTGATTTCTGTCTCAAGTGAGATATTACCCGAATATCGTGAATACGAGAGAACAGCTACAACTGCTGTAAATGCGTATCTCATGCCTGTTATCAGCCGCTATTTGACAAAATTAGAGAAAAAAATGCAGAAAGCAGAGCTTCGAATCATGCAGTCAAATGAAGGATATATTCCCCCAACCAAGGCGAAAAGAGAACCCATAAGAACAGCTTTCTCAGGGCCAGCAGGAGGAGTTGTCGGCGCATTCCACTTGGGAAAAGCAGCGGGCTTTAGGAATATCATTACTTTTGACATGGGAGGAACCTCCTCTGATGTTTCCTTGATAGACGGCGAGATTAGAAGGACGAGTGAAAGCGTGATCGGAGACTTCCCTATTCGAATCCCTATCATTGATATCCACTCAGTCGGAGCCGGAGGCGGCTCTATCGCCTATGTAGACAGGGGTGGCTCTCTGAAAGTTGGACATCAGCGCGCAGGGGCTGATCCCGGTCCAGCTTGTTACGGACGCGGAGATTTGCCAACTGTCACAGATGCCAATCTGGCTTTAGGGCGGCTTATTCCCGAGTTTTTCCTCGGAGGCAAAATGGAGCTTTTCCCAAGAAAAAGCCGTGAAGCTTTGGAAAATCTGGCCAAGAAAATCAACAAATCCCTCATAGAAACGGCTGAGGGTATTATAGAAATTGCCAACGCAAACATGGAAAAAGCCATTCGAGTGATTTCCATCGAAAGAGGCTTTGATCCAAGAGACTTTGCTCTCTTCTCCTTTGGAGGAGCTGGAGGAATGCATGCAGTTGATATTGCCTCCCATCTTAAAATGCCCAGAGTGATTGTTCCTAAAAATGCCGGCGTTCTATCATCACTAGGACTTCTTATGGCAGATTCTATCAAAGATTACTCTAAATCAATCTTGAAAACAGCAGAAAAAACAAGCAAGGAGGAGCTCGAAAACCATTTTAAGAAATTAATAGAAAAAAGCATCAAGAGCATGAAAGAGGACGGCTTCCAGGAAGATGCAGTCACGATCTTCTCTTTCCTCGACCTCAGGTATCAAGGCCAATCTTATGAAATAACCATTCCTTACAGGAATAAAATAACTTCTAATCTCTCTTTTGTTTCCGATTTTCACAAGGCTCACAGAAAACTCTATTCTTATCACCACGAACAGAGAGAGGTTGAGATTGTCAATATTCGCGTTAAAGCTGTCGGAACGACCAAAAAAATTAAGCTGAAAAGACTTCCCCCTACAAATAAAACTCCCGAAAAGGCTTTTATGAAAAAACAAACCATCCATTACGAAGGGAAAACATGGCAGGCTTCTGTGTTTAAAAGAGCTCCTCTCGCTACAGGTAATAAAATAAACGGTCCTGCCCTTATCGCTGATTTCGAATCGACGACATTCCTCCCCCTTTCATATACATTAGAAGTAGATGGCTTTCTGAATTTAATTATTCAAAGGGAAGATTAACTCAATGCTTGAATTCGACC
>JAUWJP010000073.1 GCA_030607635.1 Candidatus Aminicenantota bacterium | reverse complement strand
TTAAGAAAAGAACTCTCTTTGATTATGATGCTTCAGGCCCTTGGAGTAAGCTACCAGGATTTGATGACCATAATTTCCAGGGAACAGCTTATCGTTTTCACTGTTTTTATAAACTTTTTTATACCTTGCGTTTCTACTGTGGCTATCCTTTGGAAAGAAGTAGGAAAGAGGGTGGCTTTTCTCTCGATGGGCCTAAACACAGGCGTGGCAATAGTAATTAGCCTTCTTGTTAGATTGATTTTAGCAATATAGATTAGAATCTATCTCCTAAAGTCTTGCTGATATGCTTAATTTTCAAGACCACTAAGATAAAACTGTCAGAAAACAAGATCGTAAACTGGTCTTCATAGTTTAATTTATTCAATCCTTTTTATAATGTGCCATCCGTATTTGCTGGTTTCAGGATCATACTCTGCAAGACCAATATCATTCATGCCAAGTTTAAAGCTCACGTCACCAAAGGCTTTTACCATCCGGGCACGAGAGTACTCTTCTTTACTTTTATCAGGAGGAATACCAATATTTGACATTTTATAAATGCCTGGATACTCATCATCAGTATATTCTTTAACCAGGGCATCAAAGTCTTCACCTTTCTTTGCCCTCTCAAAAATTTCTTTTGCTAGTAATTCAGCCTCATTCCGAGTACGGATTAGATCTTCCTTCGGGATTGAGCCTTTAAAGGCAATCAAGATGTGCTGGACAGTAACACGGTCAGGCTCCTTCTTGCAGAAAACAAAAACAGGTAGCATGGCAAGAAGCATAATACAAATTGCTTTTTTCATAGTCACCTCGCAAAAAATGATTTGGGTCTTAGTCTTGAAAAATCTTAATAGATTATAGAATGTCAACTTGTTTCTTGTACAGGAGTTTAATTTATCAAACTCCTCTATTTCCTGTAGGGGCTTGATTCATCAAGCCCGCACATTTTGAAAATGTAAAAAGGGACAGGTAAAAAGAGGACAGTTCCGTTTTTTCTGCAGATATGTTTTCTTATGTAGGGGTTTGATTCATCAAACCCACCTTATAGTGAATCTAAGAAAATATAACATAAATCAATCAGGAAAAAAGATCTGTTCAACCGGATACTGTTGCTTTTATGCTTTTATCTATTTCCTATTTTTTTCTATATGATGTTTTATCGTTTTGCCTTTAGCTAGATAATAGACATCTTCTCCTATATTCGTCGCATGATCAGCGATTCTCTCCAGATGGCGTCCTACCAAGATTAAATCCACTGCCCTTCTTATCGTGGTTGGGTCCTGCATCATATAAGTTAAAAGTTCCCGAAGTATCTGGTCATTTAGCTTATCAACTTGATCATCTCTCTCGCATACATTTATGGCCAACTTGCCGTCTCGGTTGACAAAGGCGTTAATGGAATCTTTGACCATGTTCTGAGCTAAGTCTGCCATTCTGGGAATATCGATCAGGGGCTTTAGTAAGGGCAATTTGAGTAATTCTAAAGATCTTTCAGCGATATTTACAGCTTGATCACCTATCCTTTCCAGCTCGCTCGTAATCTTCATGGCCGAAGTAATAAACCTAAGGTCAATAGCCATGGGTTGTCTGCGGGCGAGAAGTTTAAGGCATAATTCGTCAATTTCTATATCTAAGAGATTAATGGCTTCCTCTTTTTTTAAAACATCCTTTGCTAATTTTTCTTTCCTGTCTTTTAAACTCTTAACTGCCAAAACGATTGACTCTTCAGCCAGACAAGCCATTTTCATTAATTTTCCCCTGATGGTCTTTAATTCCTCGTCAAAAGGTCTTGCCATTTAATCCTCCTATCGCCTCATCCAAATCTCCCGGTTATATAATCCTCGGTGAGCTTATTAGATGGATATGTAAATATTTTATCTGTATTGTCAAACTCGATTAATTCCCCAAGCATCATAAAAGCAGTAAAGTCAGATACTCGGGCTGCCTGTTGCATGTTATGGGTAACAATTACAACAGTATAATTTATTTTTAGTGTTTGGATAAGATCTTCGATCTTCCCCGTGGCTATAGGATCAATAGCTGAACAAGGTTCATCGAATAATATCACTTCAGGTTCTACTGCCAATGATCTGGCAATGCATAGTCTTTGCTGCTGTCCTCCGGAAAGGGTAAAAGCATTTTCTTTTAGCCTGTCTTTGACTTCATCCCAGAGAGCTGCATTTATAAGACTTTTTTCTACTATTTCCTCAATTTTGCTCTTGCTTTTCAGGCCATTGATTCTTAATCCGTAGGCAACATTGTCAAAAATTGATTTGGGGAAAGGATTTGGTTTTTGGAATACCATTCCTATTCTTCTTCTTATTTCCACTTCATCGACCGTGGGCAAGTAGATATTTTTTGAATCTAAGAGGACTTCCCCCTCGATTCTTACTCCAAGAATAACATCATTCATTCTGTTTAAGGTGCGGATAAAGGTTGATTTGCCACAGCCCGATGGGCCGATGATGGCAGTCACCAGGTTCGCTTGACAGATAATATTTATGTTTTTTAGAGCTTGATTTTCTCCATAATAAAAATTTAGATTCCTCACTTCAATCTTCTCTTTTAATTCTCTCATTTTATTCCCTTCTTTTTCTTCTCAGTCTGTATCTAATAATAACAGCTACCATGTTCATTCCCAGGACGAGAGCAATTAAAACAAGGGCGGTGCCGTAAGCCAGGGGCCTGACCAGAGAAATGTTATGATGTTGGGTAGCCATGACATAAAGATGGTAAGGTAAAGCCATAAATTGGTCGCTCAACGATTTGGGCAAAAAAGGAAGGTAAAATGCAGCACCTGTAAACATTATGGGAGCTGTTTCACCTGCAGCTCTTGCTAATCCTAGTACAGTTCCGGTTAACATTCCAGGAAGAGCATAGGGAAGGACATTCGTGCGGATAGATTGCCATTTAGTAGCTCCCAAAGCTAGGGCCCCTTCGCGGTAAGAATTGGGAATGGTTTTAAGGGCTTCTTCACTGGCTGTGATCGTCCAGGGAAGGGTTAGCAAACCTAAGGTTAATCCGGCAGAAAGAATGGATGTTCCGCAATTAAGGATGTTTACAAACAGAATGACTCCAAAAAGACCATAGACGATTGAGGGCACACCAGATAGATTTCTTATAGACAAACGGATGACTCGAGTTAGTCTCGTTTGTTTGGCATATTCATTCAGATAGATGGCAGCAAACATGCCCAAAGGAACAGCTAATAAAGCAGTGACAATTGTAACTAAAAAAGTGCCCATTATGGCTGGAAAAATTCCTCCTTCGGTCATACCGCGGCGAGGGGCCTTGGTGAGAAATTCCCAGCTGATGGATCCTGCACCTTTGCTTCCGATGTCGTAAAGAAATAGTAATAAGACAGCAAATACAATGTAGAGGCAAACGCGCAGAAGGAAAAAACCAGCGAATTCAACAATTTTCTTCCGGTTCATTGTTCTCTTTCCTGATATTTATGAAGAATAATGTCCGAAGCAAGGTTGACAAGAAATGTAATAATGAACAACACCAGTCCAATAGCAAATAGAGCATAGTAGTGAGTTGTATAATAAGGAACTTCCCCCAGTTCGATGGCAATATTTGCAGTCATTGTTCTGATAGAGCTTAAAAAGCCCTTGGGAAAGGCTGGAGCATTTCCTGTGACCATAAGAACTGTCATTGTCTCGCCGATAGCTCGTCCCATTCCTAACATCATAGAAGCAAGAATCCCTGATAGAGCGGCTGGAATCCTGACCCGGATTAAAGTCTGCCAGCGGGAAGCCCCAAGGGCTAGAGAAGCTTCAGCATAAGCTCGCGGGACAGCATTAAGGGAATCTTCGGAAATACTGATTATTGTTGGTAGAGCCATGATGGCTAATAGGATCGAGCCGTTGACTGCATTCAAGCCGTGACTTACACCAAAAATCCCGGCAATTATTGGTCCAAAAAGAACAATTCCTAAAAAGCCAATAACGACTGAAGGAATTCCAGCTAAGACTTCAACAATTGGCTTGGCAATTTCTCTTACCTTCCAGTGGGCGACATCAGAAAGGTAAGCAGCTACGCCAATACCCAAAGGGACAGCAATGATTAATGCTCCAAGGGTGACCATAAAGGTGCTAACAATCATGGAGAGAATGCCGTATTCTTCTTTAACTGGAGAGGTGGGATTCCAATTTTTATCTATTAGGAATTCTTTTATATTTATTTCTCTGAAAGCAGGTACAGAGGTGAAAAGAAGTAAACAAAAAATGCCTATCAAAACCAATACAGCTAATATTCCGTTGGTAAAGAAAAAAGCTTTGATAGCTGATTCTTTGAGTCTAGCAAAGCTCATTCTATTCATTTCTTTTTTGGAATACCTTTAAACTATAAATAATAATATTAGAAAGATATTACAGAAATGTTACAAAAGTGTTAAAAGTCTGTTAAAACGGTGGGTAAAGAAAAAAAAGGCCGGGCAGAATGATCAACTCAATTCTGCCCAGCCTATTGCCTCGAGTAACACTACTTCAGGTTTTTCTTATTTTCAGTGATGTGAGAAGAACCGATAGTGAAAAAGCCTTCTCTTTCAACTATATTCTGCCCTTCTGGACCTGTTTCGAACTTGATAAAATCTAGAATAGCACCATTGGGTTTTCCGTTTGTTGATTGGAAGAGAGGTCGGGCTACAGGATATTTCCCGGCATCAACAGCAGCTTTGTCTAAGGGAGAATAGGCAGGTGAATTTGCATCATTCGCAATTTTCAAAACTTTAAGGCCTTTTCTTACTTCTCCGCTCTTTGTGTCATAAACGTAACCGACACCTACATAGCCGATACTAGCTTTATCTTGAATGACTCCTTCCACTATTTGGGCATTGCCGTTCATCCGCTTCATGTCAGGTGAATAATTCTTTTTGCCGAGGACATGTTCTTGGAAGAAGACATAAGTCCCAGAATTTGATTGTCTTCCGTAAAGCGAAATAGGTTTATCAGGACCGCCAACTTCTTTCCAGTTCTTAATTTGCCCGCGATATATAGCACCAACCTGGTCCATTGATAAATCTCCCACAGAGTTGCTCTCGTTGACAATAACACTCACACCGTCTACTGCTATGATGAATCTGCGGGGCTCTACATCATTTTCTTTTGCTAAGTTGATTTCCTTTTCTTTCCAGGGTCGGGAATGATCTGCAATATCACAGGTTCCGTTGATCAAAGCTGCAATTCCTGTTCCAGAACCGCCTCCAAGCACAGCAATCGGAGTTTTTGGGTTTTTTTCCATGTAAGCCTCAGCCAGTATCTGGACTAAATTCACCAAGGTGTCTGATCCCTTGACCTGGATCATTTTCTGTTTGGCTATCGAGCAGCTGCCAGCGAAAACAAGGCCGAAGCTTACCAGTACTACCAAAAGTAATTTCTTAAAATTCATTTTAATTACCTCCTTTAAAATTTAAAAAATACAGTCATATTGGCATAGACGTTATCAGCGGGTTTTGTACCAACTTCTGGCTCATCATAGAAAACATACTTAACATTGGGAATGAGCCATACGTTTTTAGCAACTTCCCAGCTGATTCCTCCGATGACAAGGTTGGAAACAGCATTATCAGCAAAGGGAATGTAAGAAATCTTGTGTCCACCGTAATTTGTCTCAAATCCATTACCAAAGTTCCTATCGAAGCGAGCGATGATATCTACTTTGGAACTTGCTTTCACAACGGCAAATGCGGAAATTATGTCATAGTCATTCTCAACATCATCTGCACCCTCAATTTTCTGTTTAAAGTGTCTGCTGGCAAACATGGCTCCGATTCTTCCCCACTTGCCTTGATAGGCAGCAAATCCCTGATAAACGTAGTAGGTCTTTTTGTCTGTTTGGATTTCATAATCTCCGTAAGCCTCTACGTATAATCCTTTAACGGGCTTGAATCCTAGTTGACCGTAAATCTTTTTTCCCTTGTTTGTTTCTCCTTTGTTTGATGCTCCATTTCCGCACATAACCATATAGGATACTGATTTTCCCGCATCAAGATTTCCTTTAAGGCCGACGGCAAAATCTCTTGAGGAACCCAATTTCTGAAGATCGAGAGGGGTTTTTTCCAAAGATCAGTAGCCCCAGATTTTCTCGACATTGCCCCAGGTTGGTGTCGAAATAATGCCGAACATCAAATCTTGTCCACCTACTTTGGCGCTCAGATAAGCGTCTTTCACAACAGGAGACAATTTGTCTGAAGAAGTGAAGTCTCCTGGAGAGTTGAACTCAATCCTGAGGCGCGTTTTGATTTTTTCGGTCAATCCGTTGTTATAGGTGAAATAAATTCTGCGGAACCAGTGGCCATGGTGGCCCTCAATGTTTTCATCGTGATGGTTGACAACATAGTAGTAATCAGAAAACATGTAGCCTTTAAACTCGCCCGCAGAGTGACCGAGCCTTGGAAGAAGACCGATTGCTAGCGCAATCACCAATACAATACTCCATTTTTTCATGAAATACCTCCTTATAAAATTTTTTTCTTCTTCAGTTTTTACCTTAATATTTAATTCTTGATTTTTATTCATTAATACTGTCCTAGATAGCTTTTCTCTCCTGTAGGGGCTTGATTTATCAAGCCCACATTTATATTTAAGAGGGAGGTTTATTCTATTCAGTAATTGTTAACGAGAGATGAAAATTATGTTAATTTTTTGTTAATTTTTTTAACGGACGGTATTGTGACTTTCCCTTTTTTCTCCTAAACATTGATAGATTAAATCAATAATTAATTTTTGTATGGGCAGTAATTCTTTTCTTCTGAATATTTGGGAATTCCAAAAAATTAGCAAAAAGAAAATGAATACACCAAGAATTATCGCTATGATAATTTTCATCATTAAATATTTTCTCTTGCAAACATTAAGCTTTTATTACAGTAAAGTTAAAAAATGATTAAGTGAGGAAAGGAAAGAAAGTATAAGATTATTTTGTCAAGCAGCCTTAGGAAGGACAACAGAAAAAGTTGAACCCTTACCGGGTTTACTTTTAACTGTTATTTTCCCTTGATTTGCTTGTACGATGTGTTTAACGATAGCTAATCCTAAGCCTGTGCCGCCCATTTCTCTTGAACGAGCTTTATCAACTCTGTAGAAACGCTCGAATATTCGAGGAAGATGTTCTTCCGAAATACCTATTCCCGTGTCAGAAACATCTATGCGGACAAAGTTATTAATTTCTTCAGCTCTGACTTTAATCTGATCTTTTGGCTTGGTAAATTTTATGGCATTATCGACTAGATTAGAAAAAGCCAGAGTGATCCATTCTGGATCAGCTGAAACATGAGGAAGTTTTGAAGGGATATCTATTTCAAAAGATAGTTTCTCTGATTCTGCCTTATTTTTATACAGAGCCCAGATATCATCTATAATTTCTTTTATAATCACAGGCTGAAAACTCATCTTAATTTCATGGGCTTCAATTTGAGTTAAACTCAAAATATCATTGACCAAATTGGCTAATCTCTGAGAATGGGAATATATGATATCAAGAAAATCATCTCTTTTATTGGGAATATTTATAGCCCCGTCTTTTAAGGTCTCTACAGAACCAACAATAGATGTAATAGGAGTAATAAGTTCGTGGGAGACATTGGCTAAAAATTCTGATCTCGCTTTTTCTAGCTTTTTTAAGTCAGTGATATCGTGAAAAACACCTACTATACCGAATAGTTTCTCATGTTGATCAGTTATGGGGGCAGTCTGAATCTGAATATTTCGAGGTTCGCGTTTAAGAATAAAAACTTGGCTTGAAAAAGAATCTTTCTTTTCTAAGGCTTGCTTCAGAATAGAATTAATCTCGTCATCGGATATTATTTCCCAAAATGGTCTTCCCGTAAATTC
>JAUWJP010000264.1 GCA_030607635.1 Candidatus Aminicenantota bacterium | reverse complement strand
CAGGAGGGGATAGGAGAAGTTGAGAGGATGCTCAAAGCACTTATTAAATCGTTAGAAAGAAAAGCACTTGACCCCTTGAATCCTCGAACCCTCGAACCCTTTGCATCAACTAATCGGGAGAAGAACTTAATTTATTTATAGCTTGAGTTTATTATGAAGAATCGTATTATTCGTGGTTTAATCGTAGGAGTCGCTGTATTTATCGCAACCTTGATTTTATACTATTTGAATTTATTCTGTGTGGTAGAGTGGAAATCCTGGGATTTGAGATTACACTTGTTTTCGCATCCCTCGCAGGCCAGCGATGACATTGTGCTTTTTTTGATAGATCAGGAAAGCCTGGATGTTTACGAGAGAGAACAAGGGGTTTCCTGGCCCTGGCCGCGAGAGATGTATTCGTATATTATCCAATACTGTATGAAGGGAAAAGTCAAAGCGCTTTTAATTGACTTTATATTTTCTGAGAGTTCAGTCTATGGTGTAGAAGATGACCTGTTGTTAGCAGAAGCAATGGCACAATCAGAAAATATTTTTCTTCCGATTTTCATGAGTCATGAGGAAAAAGGATCTGAAGAGGCTGCATTACGTCTTTTAAAAAGATTCTCACTTACAGAAAAGATTCTTTCGCCAGAAGCTGAATTCCATATGAAATCTGTATCCCTTCCGATTGAACATTTTCTCAGCTCTGTGTATGGTGTGGGAAACGTAAACTTTTCTTCAGACAAGGATGGAATCTATCGCCGCATTCCTCTTCTTTTTACATTAGATAACCTAATTTTGCCTTCTCTTCCTTTAGCCATTGTCAATTTTATTAAAGAGGAACAAAAGTTTCCTTGTGTTCCTCTTGATGACTCTGGCCAGATGATTATCAACTATCATGGTCCAACTGGCACATACCCAAGCTATTCCATAGCAGCCATCATCAATTCCTTTGCCCTTATGGAGCAAGGGAAAATTCCCCAGATTCCGCCAGATGAATTTGCTGGAAAAATTGTTCTTGTGGGAGGCAGCGCACCAGGCATTCTGGATTTGCGTCCGACTCCTCTTAGTGCTGTATGTCCAGGTGTAGAAATTCAGGCTATTGTGATTGATAATCTTCTTTATGAAGACTTCATACGAGTGCCTTCAAAATTTTTGTTTTTCCTTTTTTTGGGAATTTTTTCGCTTTTAACGGGACTTGGGATGTCTTTGTTTAAGAAAATATGGACAATTATTCTCTTTATCTTCTTCTGCATTGCTCTTCCTGCTTGTGCTGCTTGCCTGGCCTTTCTTTCAGGTTATTGGCTGGAGTTTGTTGCTCCAGAGTTTGCAGTGCTTTTGAGTATTGTTACTGCTACTCTTTTGAATTATAGTTTTGAAGGCCGGCAGCGGCGATTCATAAAGAGAGTCTTCCGCCATTATCTCAATCCTAATGTTATTGAAAGGCTTATAGAGAATCCTTCTATGCTCCAGTTAGGGGGCGAAAAAAGGGATATTTCTTCTTTTTTTTCTGATGTTGCAGGCTTTACTTCTATATCTGAAAGTCTATCTCCAGAGGATTTAGTCAGTCTTTTAAATGCCTATCTATCTGAGATGACAGATATCATTCTCTCCTCTGGAGGAACCCTGGATAAATATGAAGGAGACGCCATAATTGCATTTTGGAATGCTCCTCTTGACCAGCCTGATCATGCGTTGAGAGCGTGTCGTGCAGCTCTTAGATGTCAGAGCCGGCTAGAAGAGTTGAGGCCCGGTTTTCATGAGCAATTCGGCCATGAATTGTACATACGCATCGGAATCAATTCAGGTCCTGCGGTTGTAGGAAACATGGGTTCGCACAATCGCTTTGATTATACAGCAATGGGTGATACAATTAATCTAGCTTCAAGGCTAGAGGGGGTATGCAAACTATACAAGGTTCCTATTCTGATAGGAGAAGCTACATATGAGAAAGTCAAAAACACTATAGTCTCACGAGAGGTAGATTTCATCAGGGTTGTAGGGAAAAAGAAACCAGTGCATGTCTTTGAAGCCATAGGAGAAAAAAATGAAGTTACGTCCTCTAGATTGGAAAAAATCGCAATCTTCCAGCAGGCACTCAATTCTTACAGAAGCCGACAATGGGAAAAAGCTCAAAGCTTGTTTCAAAAGCTAGGAGATGATAAATTAGCTGGGATTTATATTGAACGTTTGCAAGATCTAAGAGAATCTCCGCCACCAAAAGAGTGGTCCGGAGTTTATGATTTGAGAGAAAAATAAGAAGAGGGATTATGGATTAGGGATTATGGATTAGGGGGTAGGGATTAAAGGTTAAAGTTGATTTGAGGTGGAAAAGATGCAGCTTAAATTTTGGGGCGTAAGGGGTACAATCCCTGTCTCAGGAAAAGACAGAAATAAATACGGTGGCCACACTCCCTGTGCGTCCATAAGGACACGAGGAGGAGAAATTATTATCATCGATGCAGGGACAGGCATAAAAAATCTTGGTGATAAACTGATCATGACAGGAGGAGGTGAACCATTGAATCTTCACATCCTTCTGACGCACTTTCATCTGGATCACATCATGGGCCTCCCATATTTCGCTCCTCTTTATTCTCCGAAGACAACTCTGGTCTTTTATGCACCTTGCAGTCCTTATGAGACGGAAAAGTATCTTAGCGGTTTGATGACTGACAGGTATTTTCCTGTTGAATTCAAAGAGATTCCATCGCGGATATTATATGAGAAAATTCCAGAAGGAATTTTTAATATCCAAGAAACCCAGGTTTCTTCTTGCCCTCTCTGGCATCCTCAAGGAAGCGTTGCCTATAAAATTAAGGAAAATGAGAAAATCATCATTTTCGCAACGGATACAGAACATCCTGAAATAGGAGTTGATGAGAGGCTTTCCTCTTTTGCTCGTAATGCTGATATTTTAGTCTATGATGCAACATTCACTCCGGAAGAGTACGAATCAGGAAAATCTGGTTGGGGACATAGTACGTGGCTGGAGGGAACAAAACTGGCAAGAGAAGCGGGAGTAAAGAAACTGTATCTTTCTCATTTAAATCCCGACCATTCTGATAAAAAGATTGATGGAATTCTATCCCTGGCCCGCGAGAATTTCTCGAATACAGACATTGCCAGGGAAGAGTTTTGGCGAT
>JAUWJP010000055.1 GCA_030607635.1 Candidatus Aminicenantota bacterium | reverse complement strand
TGTCTGCCCCATGTACCGCCCGGTTCAGCATCTTGAAGAATACCTCAAAAAGGGTCTAGAAAATCGCCCTCTTATCATGTGTGAATACGCCCATGCTATGGGAAATAGCGTCGGCAACCTCCAGGATTACTGGGATTTCTTTGAAAAACACAAAGAGCTGCAGGGTGGCTTCATCTGGGATTGGGTTGACCAGGGCTTGCTTAAAACAAACGAAGATGGTGAAAAATTCTGGGCCTATGGAGGCGATTATGGGCCGCCTGGCACTCTCAGCGATAGGAATTTTTGTATCAACGGACTGGTTTTTCCCGACAGGAAGATACATCCTCATCTATGGGAAGTAAAGAAGGTTTATCAGTATATAAAGGTAAAACCCGTTGATTTGAAGAAAGGGGAAGTTGAAATCTTTAACAGATATGATTTTACCAATCTCAGTACAGTCGAGATGATTTGGACCATCATGGGCGACGATGAACTAATTGGCGAGGGGAAATTTCCCCAGTTGGATATCCCGCCACGTCATTCCAAAGCTATCAAACTGTCTTTTCCTGAGATTAAACCTTTACCGGGTGTGGAGTACTTCCTTAAATTAAGCTTTACGTTGAAGGATGAAGCGCCGCCCATTTCCAAAGGTTATGAAGTTGCCTGGGAACAATTTAAATTACCTTTTTATGAGCCTGGACCAAAGACAGACTTATCCCGGCTGCCGGAATTATTGCTCGACAAAAAAGGAGAATTCTTTCAGATCAAAGGGGATAATTTCACTATTTCCTTCTACAAGAATACCGGGGAAATAACATCATATGTCTTCCAAGGTACAGAGCTTATCAAAGCCGGACCTATGCCCAATTTCTGGAGGGCGCCTACGGATAATGACTTTGGCTGGGGAATGCCTCGACGGCTGGAGATCTGGCGTGAGACCGGAGACAAAAGAATCACCGATAAGCTCACAGCAGAGCAGATTAGCGCCCAGGAAATTCAGATCGATCTTGTTTCAACGCTGCCCACTGCGAGCTCAAAATACTACACAACTTATAGAATTTTTAGCAGCGGCGATATCATTATTAATAACAGTTTTGAGCCTGCGAACACCAATCTGCCTGAGATGCCCCGGTTTGGAATGAAGAAGACCCTGCCTGTAGAGTTTGAAAACATAACCTGGTACGGCAGAGGGCCCCACGAAAATTACTGGGACAGGAAAACAGGAGCTGCGGTTGGTGTTTACAGCGGAAAGGTCATGGACCAATATCATCCCTACTTTCGGCCTCAAGAAAACGGCAATAAAACAGATGTCCGCTGGGTCGCTTTAACAGATAATAAGGGCACAGGACTCCTTGCCGTAGGCCTGCCCTTGTTAAGCATCAATGCTCTTCCTTTCATAGATGAAGACTTTGATCCAGGGCCGGAAAAAAGGCAGAGACACACATACCATGTAAAAAAACGTGACCTCGTCACCTTGAAGTTGGATTATAAACAGATGGGTGTGGGCGGGGATACAAGCTGGGGGGACCGAGCACGGGCCCATCCGGAATATAGATTGCCGGTAAAAGGATATTCCTACAGCTTTATTCTCAGACCTTATGCTCGGTCAATGGGTAAGATTTCCGCTGTTGCCCGCAGAAAGATCCCGGGTATTGGTTGGAATTAAGATGAAGGACAAAAGAAGCGGAAAATTTAGTAGAACCCTTAAAAAGCTTGTTAATATATTATAACCACAGCAACACAGACAGGTTTTACAGGCAGCTCATTTTTCCAGGAAAAAAATAGAAAAATTCTTCTTCCTGGTGATGGAGGATTGATATGAAAAATTTTAGATCGCGCTGGCTTTTTACATTTGCACTATTGGTGTTTTTTGTCTCCTCGAGCTCAGCCTTGGATGTTGTATTCGAAGAAAGGAAGGAAGACAGCCAACAGATTTTCTCACTGAGCAACGAGCAAGTTATATGTTCCGTAATCTTTAAGGAAGGAAAGCTTAGCTCTGACAGGCTTGAAGCACAACCGGAGTGGTTAGCAGAATACGGGACTCGGCCCTTTTCGATTGAAACCGATGCTGATTTTGGTCTGAATGTTATGTGGACAGGGTGGCGGGCACCGGGGAATGTGAATAATGCAGAAAATCCCGTAATGCTCTCCAAGCATAATTTTCAACTGCTGCGTCATGAGGTCCAGGAACTTCCCGGAGATAGCAAGGAACTGAATCTTTTCTTCAAAGGACTGAACAGTTCTTTGGAGATGCGGATCACATATCGACTCGAGAAAGAAGCTTTCTATGTAAGGCGGAAAATAGCTGTTCGTGACTCCAGCTCAGGGCGCCACTTCTTAAGATGGGTTTGGCCTTGCCGGGGTCTTGTTCTCGGAAATGTGACTGTTATTAAGTCAGGAGGGTTCGGTCAACCACTGGCCCTGCAGCATAAGCAAGGAGGTGCTTTTTTCGGACTGGAATATCCAACCTCAGAAAATTCCCTGAAGCCTGTGGAGAAAGGAAAGACAACTCTCCATTGCGGGCAGGAATTGGGGGAACGGATCGGAAGTTCCTGGATAGAGAGCGAATGGGTTGTGGAAGGGCTCTCCCCGAATCTGCATGTCAAACTCTGGTTCTTGAAGTATCTGGACCGGATTCGCGTCGCGCCTCTAAAGCCGTTTCTTCTTTACAACAGCTGGTATGATGTGAGGGCACCTGAAATAGCGGAAAGTCCAGCCCATATCATGAATGAAAAAAGCTTGCTTCGTATTATCGAATCTTTCAAGAAAAAAATGGTCGAAAAGCACGGATTAAAGCTGGATGCCTTTGTTTTGGACGACGGTTGGGATGTCTACAAAAGTGATTGGGTATTGAGCAAGTCGCAGTTTCCACGAGGCCTCGAGCCTGTGAGTGATGCCTTAAAGGCAATAGGAACAGACCTCGGAATATGGTTTGGTCCGATAGGCGGTTACTCAAACCGCGGGTGGCGTGTTGAGTGGATGCGTGACCACGGATACGAAGTTATCCCTGGCCGCGAAGCAGCGAGGGACCAACTGTGTTTGGCCGGGAAACGATATCGCCAGCTCTTCAAGAAAAGAGTTTTGGACTTTGTCCACGACCATGACGTGGGCTATTACAAGTGGGACGGAATCCAATTTTCCTGCAGTGAATCAGACCACGGTCATCCTGTCGGAATATATTCCCGCCGGGCTGTCATGGAATCGGTGATTGATCTTTGCCTGTCTGTGAGGGCTGAAAATCCAAACATTTTTCTGAATGTCACTTCCGGAACCTGGCTGAGCCCCTGGTGGGTAAAGTATGCCAACACGATCTGGATGCAGGGAAGCGACTACGGCTATTCCAATGTTCCGTCGATAAGCCGTCGTGACGGGGCCATCACTTACCGCGATTACGTACTCTTTGAAGATTATGGGAAAAATGACTTCTGGTTCCCTATAGCCAATCTGATGACTCATGGAATCATTAAAGGGAATTTGCAGAAACTGGGAGGAGAGGCAGAGCCGCTGGATAAATTTACGGACAACGCCCTCCTCTATTTTGCTCGCGGTGTCTCCATGTGGGAGTTGTACGTTTCTCCTGACTTGCTTACAGATGGTGAATGGAATGCCCTGGCGAAATCTATTCGCTGGACAAGGGACAGATTTGACGTTTTGCGTTCAACAGAGATGATAGGCGGAGACCCGGGAGAAAGCCTTGCTTATGGATATGTCCATTTTGACGGAAAACGCGGAATTATTGCTGCCAGGAATCCCTCAATCGAACCTCAAACTTTGAAGGCCTCATTATCGCCTTCCATGGGTCTCGATCCAAAGGCTTCATCTTTAATAGTGGAACGAGTGTATCCGACGCGGTGGATCTCACCCAAATTGTATAAAGCAGGCATGAATCTAGAAGTACCGCTTCATGGATATGAAACTGCCGTATACGAAATTTACCCTCTTAAGGATGCCTCTGAACCTCTGCTGGCCGGAGTGACTTTTGAAGTAATCAAGGAGAGTGAAAACAAGTATGCTGTGAGGTTTTATGATGCGGGAAAAGAAGTCAGGCTGCTGAATCCGGAAATGGTTCGAACGGTTAAGTACGGCGGCAAAAGTGTCAAGCCTAACCAGCTCTCAATTCCGGTCAGGTCTCTTCCCCAGACTGTAAGCCATGAATCTGTTCGACTTTCATCTCAAGAGAATCAACCGGAAATCGATATAAAGTTTGACCTCCACAAACCCGCAGAAGAGGCTACTTTGGCTGTTTTACTTGAACCGGCTGGAGAATCAGCAAACGAGACAGAGCCTGAAGTCACCACATTTTTGGACGGGGAAAAAGTAGAGCTAAAGGTTGAACAGCAGAAGGGCCGCTGGGGCTGGTACACGTGTAATGTCCACCCGGGCAAACATACTTCTCGCATCATAATTACCCAGAGCGAAAAAGAAAATGAAAAGGAAAATAGAGAAACAGGTGAAGTTTCTGTGGAAGAAAATGGGGACAAGCCCCGTTTCCCCCACGGTAGACATGCTTCTCGTATCATATTTGCCCAGGAAGAGAAAGAAAATAAATGGACGGGCAAAGTTTCGGTATGGCTCGTTTGTTCACAGAAACCAGAAGGGATGGATATTTCTTTCGATCTGGCGCAGAAACTTGGCAAGAAACGACCTATGCCGCCGCGGCCCTGGCCTTCTGGAGAGATGCAAAGGACTGTCAAACTTGGAGAGCTTGAAATCCGTTCCCCCTCCAAATAGACATGTTGCAGGGATATGATTCATCAGCATGGGTTTTTCTCATGTAGGGGCTTGATTCATCAAACCCACCTTTGTGTTTATATAATCAAATTGTTCAGGTAATAGCCTTTGCCGGTTTTATCAATTCTTCTATTTTTACTGCAGCTAATTGACCAAGACGGCTACAAACCTTACGGCTCGTATCTTCCTTCCTGATTTCAGAGCAATGCAAGGGTGCCATGGAAGTCCACCACTTCCAGTATTCCTTAACCTTCTGCTTGCAATGTTTCTTCCCTTCTGCTCTCTCCTTTTTCAACATTCCGGCTGAAAGACCGATCGCCATAACTCCAGAGGTGAGAAACCCACAAAGGTCCTTATGATACAATCCTCCTCCAAACCCGCTGGCCAGCCAGACCAGTTCTTCTGGTTTTCCTAAAAACTTCAACGAAACCATCAAAAGAGACTCAGCACAGCTATAATCCTTGCCAAAATAATTCTTCAAATCCTTAGCCATTATTGATCTTTCCACAATCTTTAGCTCTTCGGGCGACAGCTCCTCCTTGAGTTCTTGAGTCGCCTGAGCAGATTGCAAAGAGAGTGGAGACATTCCAAACAACCGCGCTCCCAGGACTAGGAATGATGCAGAGGCGATAAATTCTCTCCTCGGCATTACCAAAACCTCAGATTTTTTCATGTCAACCTCCTCACTCTTCAAAATTTTCCTAATTGATCTTAGCAAAATTCATGGCCTCTAAAATATCCAGATAAATATTAAAACGGGAATCTAAAATCAATGTCAAGAAAAAACTAAGAAAATGAAGACGGTCCCAATTTTCTGCCAAAGTAGAATTATTCATGAATTCTCTGATTGAAAAGGCCTCTTCTTCTTTCTTACTTAATGCTCTTAAAAATATTTATCCATCATGCGGTACTGGATGGCCTCAGAAACATGAACAGGACTGATGCCCTCTTCATTGTTTAGGTCAGCGATTGTGCGGGCAACTTTCAAAACCCGAGCATACGCTCTGGCGCTGAATCCCAGGCGATTCACAGCCATTTCCAGAAAGTCCTTCCCCTGATCATCTACCTGGCAGTACTTTTTCACTTCTCTGGTTCCCATTTGAGAATTGCAGTAGATTTTTTTCCCTTTGAATCTCAGAAGCTGCCTTTCTCTGGCTTCAATTACTCTCTTTCTTATCTCCGTTGAGCTCTCACCTTCAACTTTGGAAATGATGTCCCTAAATTCCAATCTCGGCACTTCCGCCTGAATATCGATGCGATCTAACAGAGGCCCAGATATTTTGGAGTAGTATCGGCTTCTCTGATTATCTGTCCAGCTGAAACCCGAAGAAGAAAGGCCACCATAGGCATCCTCGAATGGATTCATAGCACCCACCAGCATAAAAAAGGCTGGAAAAGTTATAGACATAGAAGCGCGAGAAACCGTCACCTTTCCTTCCTCAACAGGCTGCCTTAAGCCCTCGAGCACACGCCTTTTGAATTCAGAAAGCTCATCAAGAAACAAAACACCATGATGAGCAAGACTTATTTCACCTGGCTTCGGGATAAGGCCTCCTCCGATTAATCCCGCATCAGAAATTGTATGATGGGGCGCCCGAAAAGGCCTCTCCCCTACAACACCTCTGCCCTTTAAAAGACCCGAGACACTGAAGATCTGGGTGACTTCTATAATTTCATCAAAAGTCAGAGGCGGCAGTATGGTGGGCAATCTGCGAGCCAGCATTGTTTTTCCAGCGCCTGGAGGGCCGATTAAAAGGATATTGTGTGAACAGGCTGCTGCAACTTCCAGGGCCCGCTTGACATGCTGCTGTCCCCTTATTTCCTGAAAATCCACCTCGTAGTCAGGCCGCGGCAAAAGTTCCTCTAAGGAATATCTGCATGGAGAGATATTATCAGCATCCCTGAGCAGCTCGACAACCTGGACTAAATTCTCCATGCCATAAATATCTAGATCTTGCACGAGGGCTGCCTCCTTTTCGTTCTCCTTGGGAATGACTATCCCCTTAAAGCCTTTTCTCTTGGCCAGAACAGTGGAGGAGAGAATTCCCTTAACTGGCTTGAGTCTTCCGTCTAAAGCCAGTTCACCCAAAAACAGATAATCCTCGAGCCTTTCCAGAGGAAAAAGGTCCAAATGGGCAAGGAGACCGAGAGAAATGGGAAGATCAAAGCCAGCGCCTTCTTTTCTCCTATCAGCCGGTGCTAAATTTATTGTGATTTTTCGCGAAGGGAACTCATAGCCGCAATTCCTTACGGCAGCCCTAACTCTTTCTTTGCTTTCCCGCACCGATGCATCCGGCAATCCGACCGTGATAAATCCCGGAATCCCAAAAGAAATATCTACTTCAACATCCACCAAATAGGCGTCAATCCCTATCAAAGAGGCACTCGCGATCTTAAATAACATTTCAGGTCACCTCTAAAGACGATTAAATTCCAGAGGTTATATCAAAGGATCATGAAAAAATGGGAAATCCAGGAAAAATCGAGAATCAGAGGGACAAGAAGCGTCAATATAAAATAGCCGTAGCCTTTTTGTTTGAAAAGAAAAACAGTCTGTGCTAATTAAGTTATAATCTATAGGAAGTAAAGGAAAAAATTGAGATGCAGCTTAAAAAAAAGATAAGGATTGGAGTTATCGGAGGTAGTAAACCAGATACGAGGTCCCGCCAGGTCGCTTTTAATGTCGGCCAATTGATTGCAGAGAAAGGGGCAATTCTAATCTGTGGCGGACTCAGCGGAGTAATGGAAGCAGCTTCGCGGGGAGCTAAACAGGCTGGAGGATTGACCATAGGAATCCTTCCCGGAAATTCCCCTCAGGATGCAAATCCCAACATCGATATTGCCATTGCCACCGGATTGGGATATGGAAGAAATTCCCTCGTCGCCATGAACTCAGATGTCATTATAGCCGTCGATGGCCAATACGGGACCTTAACCGAAATCGCTTACGGACGCATATACGGAAAAAAAATTATTGGCTTAGGGACATGGGATATTGAAGGCGTGATCAAGGCACAATCTGCTGAAGAAGCGGTGAATATAGCCTTGAAAAATTATTTCCCGCTTACCTCCTAATTTATTAACTCAGTAATACAGAAACTCAGAGAAAAAAGTAGCCTTTCTCCTTTTTCTAGGGATTTGATAAATCAAATCTCCATATAAAAAAAGGTGGGCTTGATAAATCAAGCCCCTACAGATGCAATAAACTAGATTAATTTATTAAGATTGGTGATAATTAAAAAACGATGCAGAATTATAAGCTCTCTTTAAGTTATGATGGGACTGACTTCTATGGCTGGCAGCGTCAGCCTGACAAAAGAACAATCCAGGGTGTCCTCGAAGAATCATTGACCAAGATCACTCGAAAAAAAATCCATGTTGCCGGTGCTGGACGCACAGATGCCGGAGTTCATGCTCAAGAACAAGTGGCTAATTTCAAAGCTAATCTCAGCCTAAAGGATGATGAACTTTTCCGCGCCCTAAACTCCCTTCTCCCAGACGAAGTAAGGGTTAATTCCCTAAAAAAAGCAGATGTGGATTTTCATGCAAGAAAAATGGCCAAATCAAAAATATACCAGTACAGAATATTCAATTCCCCGATCATCAGTCCGTTTCTCCAAAGATATGCCCTCCAATGGTCTTCTCCTCTTAAGGTTAATTTGATGAAAGAAGCAGCTCTTCTTTTCGCAAGAGAAGCAGACTTTCAAGCTTTCTCCTCCAACCGATTACTAAATTCAGTAAGGAAAGTTATGCTTTCTGAAATAGAAAAAAAGGGCGATGAAATTATCTACACAGTTGAAGCTAAGGGATTTTTAAGATACATGGTACGAACTATGGCAGGCACACTTCTTGAAATCGGAAAAGGCAAAATGCCGCCTGAAAAAATTGAAGAAATTTTCAGAGAAAAAAAGCGGTCTTTAGCGAGTCCCACGATTCTAGCCAAGGGCTTATGCCTGATTAAGGTTAATTATTAAGTTAGTTTTTTGCCCATGACAAGGGCGGGTTCAGGAGGGTCATGATAATAATTATCTTTTATTCCCAAAACATCAAAACCTAATTTTTTGTATAAAGTTCGAGCAGCAATATTGGATGGCCTGACCTCCAGGGTAACATACTTTGTCTCTCCCACCCGAATCTCGCTCAAAACCTGCTGCAGAACAGCCTCGGCA
>JAUWJP010000208.1 GCA_030607635.1 Candidatus Aminicenantota bacterium | reverse complement strand
GGGTGAAAAAGATTAGAAAAATGGGGCCAGGCCCCATTATTAATGATAGCGATATCGCTTGTGACTGGAGGAGAAAAGATGGCTGAAGAGCGCCGCATCGAAGATCAGACTTTGTTGGTTACAGGTGGGGCGGGTTTTATCGGCAGCAATTTCATTCATCATATGCTGGATCATTATCCACGCTGTAAGATCATCAACCTGGATAAGCTCACTTATGCTGGGAACCTGGATAACTTGAAGGATGTGGAGAAAGACCCCCGGTATGAATTTATCCAGGGAGATATTCGGGACCGGGAGCTTGTCCGGAATATTTTCAAGAGAGGTAAGGGCGTTGTGCATTTTGCTGCTGAAACCCATGTGGACCGTTCCATCCTGGATGCAGGGGAGTTTGTGCTGACAGATGTTTACGGGACATTTGTTCTGTTAGAGGCTTTGAAGAATTCAGACATCAAATTATTCATTCATGTCTCCACCGATGAAGTTTATGGGAGCAGGGAGGAAGGATACTTTAAGGAAGATGACCCTTTGTGTCCTTCTTCGCCTTATGCTGCAAGCAAAGCAGGCGCAGATCGCCTGGCTTATTCTTATTGGGTGACTTACGGGTTTCCGATCATCATACTCCGGCCGAGCAACAACTTCGGGCCTTATCAGTATCCGGAAAAATTCATTCCTCTTTTTGTGACCAATGCTCTTGAGGGAAAGAATTTACCTCTTTACGGGAAAGGGGAAAATGTCCGCGACTGGCTTTATGTTGAAGACAACTGCCGTGCCGTAGACCTTGTGATGCGAATGGGAAAGATCGGGGAAGCTTATAATATTGGGGCTAATAACGAAGTTCAGAACATCACTATTGCTGAGCGAATTGTTGATTTGTTGGAGAAACACAAGAGCTTGATCAAATTTGTTCCTGACCGCTTAGGCCACGATAAAAGGTATGCTGTAGACTGTCAGAAAATTCATGCTTTGGGATGGAAGCCAGAGAAAGAGTTCGATAAAGCCCTGGCCTCAACTGTCCGCTGGTATCAAGAGAATACAGACTGGTGGCAGAAGATAAAAGAAAAAAGCAAAGACTTTAAATCCTTCTACGAGGAATACTACCGCAATCGAAAGTAAAAATGGGGCCAGGCCCCAATTCTACGCGAGCAGTTCCCATTTTTATGAAATAATCTTTTCCAAATAAAATTTTCAACCTTTAAGAGGCAAATATGACTAAGAAAACAACAAAGTTAAGTGGAGAGGCACACACAAGAACAATGGTCAAAGCCATAAGCTGGCGAGTGATAGCAACTTTAACAACTATGATAATTGTCTTTTTATTTACCAGAAGGATTATTCTTACCTTGGGGGTTGGATTGGCCGAGGTCACTGCCAAAATAACATTTTATTATCTACATGAAAGGATCTGGTCTAGAATATCCTGGGGAAGAAGTAAGCACCCATTAGCGAGGCTCGCTGTGAAACGCGAATTAGAGCCAGAAGATATGGAAATTATTAATAATAAGCTCAGAGAATTAGGCTATATGGATTAGAAATTTACTAAACTTAAGCACTTGCTAGTGTTTTCTTTACCCTTTATACTAATTTTGTGAAAAATAAACACAAAGCTTTGAAAGAGAATGAGAGAAAAGCTCTCCTCACTCTGAAAAATTTTCTTTCTACTAATTTTGAATTATTAGATTTTCGCATATTTGGCTCAAAGATAAGGAACGAGAATACCATAGAATCTGACATTGATGTGATGGTTGTCCTTGGGAAAACTAATCCCCAAATAGAATCTCAAATAGATGATATTATTTTCGAAGTCAATCTTGAAAATGATTGCTTTATCTCAGCAATTATTTTTAGCCAGAAAGAACTTGAGGAGGGTCCTTTAGACGAATCTCCAATCTATAAAGTAATCAAAAAAGAAGGGGTCCCTATCTGAAAAATAAAGAAAAAAAGATTCTTCTTTCAAAATACCGCTTAAAACAGGCAGAAGAAAGTCTTGACGAAGCCCAATTTCTTCTTTCAGGGAAAAAAAGTCCCCGTTCGATAATTAATCGAGTTTATTACTCCATGTTTTATGCCATTATGGGGCTCCTTATTTTTGAACCATACTCATCTTCTAAACATAGCGGCGTTTTAAGCTATTTTAACAAACACTTTATTAAAAAAGGAACATTTCCTGAAGAGCTGGGTAGAGCAGTAAATAAGGCCTTTGAACTAAGACAGAGAGGAGACTATCGGGAATATATAGAACTTAGCTATGATCAGATCTTACCGTTTGTAAAACATGCGCAAACATTTTTAAAAACAACAAGAGAACTTTTAGAAAAGAAATATTTTTAATTAAGGAAAAATGGGGACCGCCTCCAATTTTCCATAAAAATGAGAGAAAAAAGGGGAATAGTCCTTATTTTTCCTAAATTTAAGAGAGAATTAGTTACTTAGAACGTGCTCTAGTAGTAAAGAAGGAGTGATGAGAGTATTAATCACGGGAATTACAGGATTTGTTGGAAGTCACCTGGCTGATTATATCCTTGAAAATCATCCGGAGGTCAAACTTTATGGTTTAATGCGCTGGCGAAGTCGGATGGGAACCAAAAATTCCTTTCAAATAGTCCCTGCACGATTTGCTCGAGTTCTGGAGAGAGAGAGTCTAAGTCCCAGCTTCTAATACAAAAAAAGGGGACAGGCTACTTTTTTTGGAATGGAGAAGATTTTCTCTCCTTGTGGACTATTTATACAAAAAAGTAGCCTGTCCCCATTTCTAATAGAATTTTAGTTCGAGCTGGTTTTCCTGGGCAATTTTCCTCTCTTTTTCAATCTCTTTGAGGATTTCTGGAGTAACATCGCCCGTGGGATAAACTCCGTCAAAACAGGCTCCACAGAAGTTCTTGAGATTCTTGTTTCCAAGCCCCACAGCCTTTTTGAGCGATTCCAGAGTCTGGTAAATGACCTTATCCGCCCCTATTCTTTTAGCTATCTGTTCAAGGTTTGCGTCTTGGGCCACAAACTCAGTTTTGGTCTGCATGTCAATACCATAGACACAAGGGAATCTCAAAGGAGGCGAATAGGCAGCAAAATAAACTTTCTTCGCACCGCATTCACGGACCAGATCAATAATCGCGCGGGATGTATTTCCCCTGACTATACTGTCGTCCACAAGAAGGACATTCTTTTCTTTAAATTCAGAGGGGATAGGGTTTAATTTCTGCCGGATAGATGTTTTCCTTTTTTGGTCAGCGGGCATGATAAAAGTTCGGCCGATGTAGCGATTTTTTACCAGTGCTTCTCTGTATTTCAAATTTAGTTTTCTGGCTATCTCGATAGCTGCATCCCGGGCTGAATCGGGCACAGGCACTACAATATCTATCTTGAGTTCATGCTTTTTAATTTCATCTGCCAGGAAGTGACCCAGGTTGACCCGGCAGTCGTAGACATTGACATTGTCGAGAAAAGAATCGGGCCGGGCAAAATAAACCCATTCGAAAAGGCAAGGAGAATGGGGGCAATTAGAAAGCTTCCTGGCGTGAAGTCGGCGCTTTTTATCGATAAAAATAGCCTGGCCAGCCTCCACATTTTCAATTTCAGAGAAATTCATGATGTTCAGGCTCACGCTTTCAGAGGCGATGGCATAAGAAGGGTGAAGCCCGTCATGACGTCTTCCGTAAAGAAGGGGTTTGATTCCGTAAGGATCTCTGAAAGCAACCATCCATTGTTCAGCGATATAGGCCACTACAGAGTAACCGCCTTTGACTCTCTTAAACACTTCTTCCACAGCCTTGAAGACATGCTTGGGTTTTAGCGTTTTTGTTTTCTGTTCAGCCAATTCCTGAGCAAAGATATTCAGGATAACCTCCACATCATTATCGGAGTTTAAG
>JAUWJP010000161.1 GCA_030607635.1 Candidatus Aminicenantota bacterium | reverse complement strand
TTTTTATCTTTCTCCTTCCTTCAATGAATTTTTTCTATTAGAACAGATTTTTTGCAAAGAGGTCAAATCAGGTGCATTTTGAACAGATAGTCCATTACTTCCCCCCTGCCCTCTACTTACCTCTATCCATAACTCATGTCTGTCCATTAATCATGTCTGTCCATAACTCACGTCCGTCCATTACTTACGTTTATCCTTGGCTCAGCTCTGTCCTCTACCTCTTCCTTTGCTTTCTGATTTTTGAAAGTAAAAAATATAGGGCAAAACCCACAAGGAGAGAAGAACCAATCCAGATAATCTTAACCTGGTTGCTTTCAAAATGGACCATTAGATTAATGGCAAATCCTGCCGTGATCAGGAAAGCGGCCACTCCGATCGAGAGGAAAAGAGGCACGAGAAAAAGACAAAGACAGCCCCGCCTTTCTTCGCTTTCTTTTGTTTCAACTGTCTCTTTTAATTTATTCTGTTCTGGTTCCCAGTAGACTGCGCCACAAGAGGGACATTTTTCCTCTTTTTCCGGAATTGAGCTGTTACAGTAAGGGCAAATCTTCATGGCTTCCCTGGATTCATATTATAATAATTAAAGAAAAAAATCTTGACACCTCCTTTTTATTAGCATATTTTTCTAGGGCATTCGAGGGAAAATTTATTGATTCAATTAAGACACATAGAATGCCTTTGAAATTCATCAGATTTTTTAGTAATTAATCTTGAGGATTATCGAAGGGAATAAAAGGAGAGACGATGGCAGAGAAGACAAAAGAAACTGTCCTCAAACTAAGATGGCTTATCCTGGTGTTGATGGGCTTAGTGATTTTTGGCTCCTATTTTGCCTATGATGCGGTAAGCCCTGTAGCAGATTTTATCATGAAAGGAATGAGTATAAGCAGCGCTCAGTTTGGGCTACTCTTCAGCGTATATTCGCTTCCCAATATAATCATGGTCCTTCTAGGGGGCATTTTTCTGGACATAATCGGTATCAGAAAGGCAGGCACTATATTTGCGGCTCTTTGTGTTATCGGAGTAATTATAACAGCATCAGGTTCCACTTTCCTGATCATGCTTTTGGGAAGATTTATATATGGCCTGGGTTCAGAATCTCTCATCGTTACCATGGATAAAATTCTATCCAGATGGTTTAAAGGAAAAGAACTCGCTTTTGCTTTTGGGCTGCTCATAACCATTGCCAGGCTTGGCACTATCGCTGCCTTTAATTCTGCAGCCAGCATTCAAGAATGGAGCGGCTCCTGGCGAACGGCTATCTGGGTTTCAGCAGTGATCATGTTTGTAAGCTTCACTCTATTCTTGGTCTATTCAGGTATAGCTAAGTCCAAAGAAAAGTATTTTAAGAGAGAGGAAAAAGAGGGTGAAGCAGAAAAATTTTCTCTTCAAGATATCTATAAATTTAGGCCTTCTTACTGGCTTGTTTGCCTGCTTTGCATGACTTTCTATTCTGCAATTTTCCCTTTTACAGCTTTTTCGACCGTATTGCTCCAGACGAAATTCGGGTTTAGTGCTGTTCTGGGGGGCCGTTACACATCTATGATTTTTACTGCCTCCATGATTTTCACCCCTCTTTTGGGACTTCTCGTGGATAAAATCGGCAAAAGGGGAATCATGATGATTTTTGGCTCTTTATTGATTGTCCCCGCTCATTCAATCTTGGGGTTAACCTATATCCATCCTGTTATTCCCATGATCATGATAGGGATATCCTTTTCTTTGGTTCCGGCGGCTCTTTGGCCTGTAATACCTATCATGGTAGAGGAAAGGCGCCTGGGAACAGCCTTTGGCATGATGACCTGCATCCAGAATATCGGATTAACGATTTTCCCCTTTTTAGCCGGGAAAATAAGGGATCTTTCAGGAGGAGAATTCACTAATACGATGATCATGTTTGCTTGCTTGGGTTTTGTGGGGCTTGTCTTTTCTCTGTTGCTAAAATCTGCTGATAAGAGAGAGGAAGCAGGAATTGAACTTCCCACGAAAATTGCTCAGGCCTGAGAATACGGCGAGCCTTCTTCAAGGAATTCCCCCCCCCGAAAAAATTGGGCGAGACACAAAATATTGCTTCCTTTCCTTATTTCTGTTATAAAATCTCTCTTTCATCTTTAAGGAAGATGTGATTTCCATGATTCGCTGTGTGATATCAGACCTGGGCAAGGTAATTGTCTTTTTTGACAATAATATTTTTTTTGAAAAAATTGCAAATTATTCTTCTTATTCAAAAGAAAAAATTAGAGAATTAGCCTCTGCTCATTTTGAGCTTATTGAATTCTTCGATAAAGGAGAGATAACTCCCCAGGATTTTCACACTCGAGTCATACAAAAACTAGAAGCCCGCATAGATTATGATACCTTCTTCTCTATCTATAACGATGTGTTTTCTCTCATTCCCCCTGTTCTTAATATCATGAAGAGATTGAAGAGAAACTACAGGCTTGTCTTGCTCTCCAACACAGATACCATGCGCTATGGCTTTGTAAAAAAGAAGTTTCCCGAAATCCTGATTTTTGATGAATATGTCCTGTCCTTCGAGGTTGGGTTTATGAAACCCCATCCTCAAATCTACAAAGAAGCTTTGAAGAAGGCCGAGTTTCCGGCCAGGGAATGCGTTTTTATAGATGATAGAGAAGAGAATATCCAAGCAGCCTCAAAATTGGGAATAAATGGAATTCACATAGGCCCTCAAACCGACCTTGAAGCAGCTCTCAAGGAAACGGGACTTTCTTTCTAAATTGTTTGAAAAATTGATATTGGCGATCGTCCCTTTATGGCCCAATTATTAGTCAGAGAATATGCAATTCTGCTAGGGCTTGATTTCTTTGTAGGGGCTTGATTTATCAAGCCCACCTTTAGAGAGTGATATCTTCATAACAAACAAAAGGCTAGATTCTTAAGACGTAGCTTTTATAAAAACTCTGCGACTTCTAGGACCATCAAATTCGCAGAAAAAGATTCCCTGCCAAGTCCCGAGAGCAAGCTGCCCTTCATCAATGATAACCTTGACCGAGGAACCGATTAGAGACGCCTTAACGTGGGCAGGAGAGTTTCCTTCAGAGTGTCTGTAGGGGAGGGAATCCGGAACGATTTTTCTCAAAGTCATCAGGATATCTTCTTTGACAGAGGGATCAGCGTTCTCGTTGATGGTCACTGCGGCTGTTGTGTGGGGGACATAGACATGGCAGATTCCGTTTTTAACGCCTGAAGAGACCAGCCCTTCCTTGATTCTTGCTGTTATATCCACCAACTCTTCCTTTGCCTGAGTTTTGACTTCAATTATTTTCATTTATCACCTCTTTATTAATACGATAAAAATGTGGGCTTGATAAATCAAGCCCCTACACAAGATAAATCATATTCTTAATGTAGGAATTTAATGAATCAAGCACATACCCTAGATAAACTATATTTTTAATATAAAAGTTTGATTCATCAAACCCACCTTATTGAAAAATAAATTAAAGAATTTTAAAAAAACACTTGACAAAGAAGATGGTAGAGTATAAATTTTCTGTCGCAGATACAATATTTTGTATCTCTCATTCAAGGGATATACAACATATGGCACTTTTTTCATCCACTTTTTCTTTTTATTTGAGGGATTATAGAGCGCTAATTCTGGCATTTTTCCGTTGGAGAATGAGAAAAAATGAGTAATTTATTATTTGTATATATATAGAGAAAGGAGGCGACCCATGGAGAAGACAGTTTCAAGAATAAAGAAAAGAGACGGCAATATTGCTGATTTTGTCCAGAACAAGATAACAAACGCAGTTTATAAGGCCATGGAATCTCATGGACTTACAGATAATGGTGCTGCCACAACAGTTTCTGATATTGTGACGTTCATGCTGGAAGAAAAATTCGGAGGCTATACTATTCCCTCTGTGGAGCAGATTCAAGACATCGTAGAGAATGTACTTATGAAGCGAGGATATCATGATGTTGCTAAGTCATACATACTTTACAGGGAAAGGCACAAAGAGATCAGGGAGGCAAGGAAGACAGGTATCAATTTGGAGAGACTGATCAAGGATTACATCAATGATGACGATTGGAAGATAAAGGAGAACAGCAACGAAGGCACCGTGAGTTTTTCAGGGTTGAATGCTAGGGTTTCCGGTGAGGTTCTTTCTAATTTCGCTCTCAACCAGCTTTATTCAGAAAAGATCAAGAGGGCTCATTTGGAGGGAGACTTCCACATCCATGACCTTTCCTACCCTATTGTGGGCTATTGCGCGGGCTGGTCATTGGAGAACCTTCTCAAAAAGGGATTCGGTCATGTGCCAAATCAAGTCCACTCTTTTCCTGCTAAACATCTGGAAACGGCAACCCTGCATATGGTGAATTTTATCGGCACAATGCAGGGAGAGTTTGCTGGAGCTCAAGCTTTTTCCAGTGTCGACACTTTTCTGGCCCCTTATGTCAGAGCCGACAACCTTGACTACGAAAGCGTCAAACAAGATATTCAGAAGCTCATCTTTGGGTTGAATATTCCCTCTCGATGGGGATGGCAGACTCCTTTCTCCATCCTGACTTTTGATTGGTCAGTTCCCGGAGACATGAGGGATAAGAATGTTATTGTCGGAGGGGAAGAGAAGGATTCGACCTACGGAGATTACCAGAAAGAAATGAATATGATCAATAAG
>JAUWJP010000230.1 GCA_030607635.1 Candidatus Aminicenantota bacterium | reverse complement strand
GTCACTTGATGAAAGGTCATTACGAAGAGCGCAGAAGATTCCTTCGCTTTCCTCGAAACAGGCGTGGTGATCTCATAAAAAAAGGTTGAGATTGCCGCGCTCCTTCCAGTCGCTCGCAATGACAATTTTTTTATAATGAATTAATATCCTGCTCCGTATCCATCCCTGCGGGAATCAGCCCCACCCAAAATCACTTTTTTATCCTGGAGGATCAGTATGCCCTGAGCACCTCCAAAGTATTTATCAAAAGCTTCTCTGATCCTGATACTATGTCCCATGTTTTTTAGAGTTTCATAGGTTTTTTCAGGGAAGCGTGATTCAAGAGAAATGCTTCGCGGCTTTCCTTGGGAGGAATAGCTGAAAAAGCGAGGGGCTTCAATAGCTTCATCTAGAGACATGTCGAAATCTATGATATTGATAATTATCTGAGTAAGGGAGGAAAAAATTCTCGTTCCTCCTGGTGAACCCAGGATCAGAAACGGCTTTTCTTTTTTAAACATTATAAGAGGGCTCATAGAGCTTAAAGGTCGCCTGTAAGGACCCAGCGCATTAGGTGAGCTGAGATCACGGGAGAAATCATACATAATGTTATTCAGTAGAAAGCCTGTGTTTTCAGGGACAATTCCTGTACCAAAAAAATGATTAATGCTTTGAGTTAAGGAGACGATGTTTCCCTTTTTGTCAATAACGCAGACATGAGTCGTATTTCCCTGATCGTTCTTTTTCTCGTCAAATCTTCCGAAAGGATAAAAATCTAGAAGACTATCTGGCATGATTTGAAAAACAATCTGTTTAGCATACTTTTTGGAAATAAGTTCCTCAACAGGTACCTTTATAAAATCAGGATCACCAAGATATCTTGATCTATCGGCAAAAACAAAGCGAAGAGCTTCGCAGAGATGATGGATATAAGGGGAAGAGTTACGACCCCATTTTTTTACAGGCCAATTCTCAAGGATATTGAGAAGTTGGATAATGTGCACTCCTCCAGAGCTTGGAGGTGGTATAGTAAAAAGTGTGTAATCTTTGTATGTTCCCTGCAATGGGGGGTGTTCAACCGGCTCATAAAGAGCTAAGTCTTTGAGGTCCATTACTCCGCCCTTTTCATTTACTGCTTTTACAACCTTCTGGGCTATCTCCCCCTTATAAAATTCATCTATACCCTTAGAGGCAATAAGCTTTAAGGTTCCAGCCAGTTCAGGGTTTCGGAACAGGTCTCCTGGCTCGTAGGGAAAGCCCTTGTTTAGATAGCAAGTCCCTTCTCCTGCATTCATGATGAGTTTTTCGTATTGATCTTTATTGATGCGGCTGAAAGTTTGGCTCACCGCGAATCCATTTTCTGCAATTTTAATGGCTTCTTGCGTAACATCGGCAAGGCTTTTTGTCCCGTATTTTTTGAGAGAATAAACCCATCCTGCCAGGGTGCCAGGGACAGCAACGGCCAGCCCGTCGGGTTTTATTTTGCCTTCATTGTTGAATATTTCCCGGGGGATCCTGGAAGGAGCTTTTTCCCTGAAATCTATGACAGTGACTCTTTTCTCTGAAGCAAGGTAGATAACCATAAATCCTCCGCCTCCGATTCCGGAAGCAAAAGGTTCACTAGAGTTCAGGGCAAACGCCGTTGTCACCGCTGCATCGATGGCATTTCCTCCTTTTTTTAACATCTCCAAGCCCGCCTTTGCAGCTAAGTGATGGGCAGCCACGACCATCCCTTTTCGCCCGACAAAATTGTAAGGCTGATGGCGGTCTGAAGGAGGCTCAGGGATTTTTATTTCTGTAGGTCGACAAGAAAAGGAAACCACCAGTAATAAAAAAATAATAAAAGAAAGGGTTGTTTTTTTAGTGAACAGAGCTTTCATCTTCCTCAAGATATTTCTCCTCCTCTAGAATTTTTGAAATTTCCTCTGGAGAGGGAAGGTCCTTTATGTCCGTAAGACCAAAATATACTAAAAATTTATCGGTTGTCCTGTAGATCAATGGACTCCCAGGACTCTTTTTTCTTCCTACGATTTTGATCAATTTTTTCTGGAGAAGAGTTTTTAGGGTGTGGCTGGAGTCCACTCCTCTCATGGCCGAGATTTCCGCCAGGGTTGCAGGCTGGTGGTAAGCGATGGCTGACAAAGCCTCCAAAGCTGCGGGTGAAAGTTTGGCTTTTCTTTCCAACTTGAAAAGACGCTTTATCCATAGGTCATGCTCAGGGCTTGTTGAGAAAAGATACCCACCTGCTGATTGGAGGATTTGGATTCCCCTTTCATTCGTAAGATAGCTTTCAAGAAGCTCTTTAATGGCCTGCTCAACCTCCTCTCCTGGATATTCTGGGAGAACATTTTTGATTTTTTCTAACGTCAGCGGCTCCAGGGAAATAAAGATTAAAGATTCGATGACTTCCTTCAGGCGGTTTTTCATCATTTTCTCTTCAAACAAGCCTCTTGGCGAAGCCTAACTTTAATTGGTTGGAAGGGGCCTTTTTGGATGGCAATGACTATCCTGGACTTGATAAGTTCCAGAAGGCTGAAAAAAGAGACTAAAGCTTCTTCAAAAGATTCCTGCTGGCTAAAATAATCCATAAAATCAAGAAATGAGTTCTCCTTTAAAACTGCCATAATTTCCTTCATTTTTTCTTCTAAAGAAAATTCTTTTCTCTTGATGGTTCTTGTCTTTTTTTCTTCTTTTTTCCTCATCAGAGAAAAAAAGGATTCAGCCAAGTCAAAGAGAGAGACTTCCATGAAATCAGTCTCTTCTTCTGGAAACAGAGAGGGTAGAGCTGTTCTTTTCCACTTCTGCAGTTCATCTCCTTCCTTTTTTCTTAAAAGGAGACTGGCTGCTTTTATTTTTTGGTAATCAAGAAGCTGATCCACGAGAATTTGACGGGGATCTTTTTCTTCGTCTAAGGCTTTTTCTCGAGGGAGAAGCATCTGAGATTTGATATAGATGAGGAGCGAAGCTATAAGCAGAAATTCAGCTTCCCGATCGAGATTTATCCTTTCCTTATGGTTGAGGTATTCCAAATATTCTCTGGCGATTGTGGCCATGGGAATATCATTGATATCAATTTTTCTCTTTCTGATCAGAAACAGGAGGAGGTCCAGAGGGCCTTCGAAAACTTCTAACCTTACCTGATATATTGCAGATGTGTCCATAGAAATCGATTATTTTTTAAAGACCTATGGCAGATCTAACTTCTTCCATGGTCTTTTGGGCTACCAGTCTTGCTTTATCATTACCTTCTTCCAGGATTTCCCAAACAAGCTGAGGTTTTTTTTCGAACTCATCCCTTTTTTCCCTGTAAGAGGTAAGAAGGTTGAGGAGGCTGTCGATGACCACATTTTTACATTCCAAACAGCCTATTCCGGCTGTCCGACACCCATGGGCCAATTCCTCTCTTCGTTTTTTCGCCACAAATGCTCTGTGCAGAGTAAACACAGGGCAGTCTTTTGGGACTCCAGGATCTGTCCTGCGTTTGCGTCTGATATCAGTCTTCATGGTTGATATTTTTTGTCGAATTACTTCCGGTGAGTCCTTGAGCAAAATCGCATTCCCGTAGGATTTGCTCATTTTGCGCCCGTCTGTTCCGGC
>JAUWJP010000167.1 GCA_030607635.1 Candidatus Aminicenantota bacterium | reverse complement strand
GGACATTCGGTGCGGGTTGCGCATTTATCAGAAGACATAGCTCGCACCATGGGATTATCGCCAATAGAGATAGAAAACGTAAGAGCAGCCGCGCTGCTCCACGATATAGGAAAAATCGAAATAAGCCTCGACGTCCTTCATAAAGCAGCCGCTCTCACTGATGAGGAAAAAGAACTCATGAATTCGCATTCAGAAAAGGGAGCAAGAATTATATCTCTTGTGGGAGGAGTCTTGAAAGAGGCGGTTCCGATTGTTGCAGCTCATCATAAATACTTTTTTGAAACCGAGAAACCTCCTTCCGAGGGGGAGGGGCATGCAAGGAAAGAAGTTCCTCTGGGAGCAGCTATAATAGCTGTTGCTGATGCCTTTGATGCCATGATAACAGACAGGCCTTATCGGGCAGGAATGCAACCCTGGCAGGCCTTTGAGCAATTAGAAAAAGGAGCGGGGAAACAATTCCATCCAGGAGCAATAAAAGCTTTTAAAAAAATCCTTACGTCTAAGCAAAAATACAGAAGATAAGAAGCAGGTTTGCCTGGGGCGAAGCGATTGCCAGCATAAAAAAATACGCATTTACTGCGTGGTTGCCGAATTCAAAATACGAACCAGCAAAAATAATCGATGATATTGAATATCATGATGAACGAAGCCTAAGAAAAGAGAATCCCGAATCAGATCTATACGTCGCAATTAAAGAAAAAACTGGAACCAAGTAACTTAGTATCCTGTCCCCGAATTAAAATGAGAGTGATTTACGTTCTATGGTGGCCACTCTAGGAAGTTAAAGAGATTCAATTTCATTATCTTTTTATCTCCACTTCATCCTTTCCATAGACTCTTTCACAGTAATGGCATTTAACCTCAAGAGGTTCTTCTCTGAGAACTTTGAATTTTGATATGACTATTTCTTTGCTTGTTATACAAACAGGATTTGTACAGTTTAATACACCTACTAATTCTTCAGGTAGTTTTACTTGTATTTTTTCCATAACCTTGTAGTTTTTTATAATACTTACGGTGGCGTTAGGAGCAAGAATGGCGATTTTATTGACTTCACTCTGGGTTAAAAACCTGCTATTAATCTTGATTACGCCTTTACTGTCCATTTTCTTGCTGTCCAAATTTAAGGCCAAATTTATCGGATACTTGAATTCTTGAGGGTTTAATATCCTAATTATCCTGAAAGTATCTCTGCTCGGTATATGGTCTATGACTGTACCGTCCTTTATAGCAGGAATCCTTCTCTCTTTCATTTTACTTCTCCTTGCCCAGCACTAAAGCCAACAATGCTTTCCTAACAGCCACTCCGTTGGCTGCCTGCTCAAAATAGATGGCGTGCTCGGTATCATCCAATTCAGCATTTATCTCCCCCACCCTGGGTAACGGATGCATAATCTTCAGTTCCTTTTTTATATGATCCAACAGAGTTATATCCAACCTGTAGGCATTCTTGTATTTTTCGTATTCTAATGGATCGGGAAATCTTTCCTGCTGGATTCTCGTGACATAAAGTATATCCAGTTTTGGACTGACCTCAAATACATCGCTGGTTTTATGGCATTTAATTCCTTTTTCCCTAAGCTCTTTAATATAATGTTCTGGCATCTGCAACGCATCAGGAGCAATAAAACACATCTCCACCTTCCAAAAACTTAATGCTATCGCCAAGCTATGAACCGTCCTTCCGTATTTCAAGTCTCCTAAAAACCCGATTTTTAAGCCCTCAATCTTTTTCTTTATCTTTTGAATTGTGTATAAATCGAGGAGCATTTGGGTGGGATGTTGGTTTGCCCCATCGCCTCCATTAATAACAGGGATAGAAGCAGCTTCAGCCGCCAATCTTGCTGATCCTTCAACCGGACTCCTGATAACAATAACATCACTATACCGTTCAGCCATCTTTATCGTATCCCAAACTGTCTCCCCTTTTTTTACAGAAGTAACTTTTTCATCTGAAAACCCCAAAACTTTACCGCCAAGCCTGAACATCGCACTCTCAAAGCTCAATCTCGTTCTCGTCGAAGGCTCAAAAAACAACGCGGCCAGTATCTTACCATCGAGCAGTTTTGGTTTTTCTTTCTCCATTTCTTTGGCAATCTTAAGAATATAAATCAAATCAGATTTACTGAAATCTCTAACAGAAATGACATCTCGACCTTTAAAATTCAATTCAGCCTCCTTTCATATAGTTATTTGGCAGTTGCTCGTTGGCCTTCTCGTACATCTCCTGCGGGAACGGCCCGAACGAACCCAGAAGATACTCGCCTTACGAACGGTCGTATTAGTAGGAACAGACTGACTGTGCTCATTTACCAAAATTTTAATCATTATCTTATTCCAGAATGTGCATCGTCAAATGTATTTGGACTACTATTTTTTAAGCTTTCCAAGAGCTTCTTCACGTCTTTAGCTTGAGGAGCATTCGGCGCAAGCTGGAGAAAAGCCTCGAAGTGCTTAATAGCTTCTTCTTTCATTTCTTTTTCATGATAAAGGTAGCCCAAAAGAAAATTTACATAAGCATGATCTGCGCGAAAGTTGTATGACTGCTTCAATCTTTCTAATGCTTCGTCCATCTTATTTTCTTGAATCAATATTTTGGCCTTCTCGAAGTTGATAGCAGCCAGAATTTCTTTGGGCTTTGACTCCTCCGGTCTTAGCTCAAGAGCTTTAAGGAGTACCTTCTCTGCCTCATCGTCTTTTTGTTGCTGGAAGAGGAAAGTTCCCAAGTTCACATAGGCTTCAAAAAAATCTTCTTTTAATTCAACCGCCTTCTGAAATGCTTGGATAGCTTCCTCAAGCTTGTTCTTTCCGGATAATTCTGTCCCCTTTTTAAAATAGGCGAGGGCCTCTTCTTCCCTCTTTTGTTCTTCTGCCCTCTCTTTGACCAATGTAATCTTAATTTTCTGAACAATGTTAGGGCGCAGTTTCAACTCGCCTGAGTAGCTTTTATATCCTTCCTTTTCAACCGTCATATTGTAGTTTCCTGCAGGCAGGGAGCTAGATGAAAATTCCCCTTCTTTATTGCTCTTGAAATAAAACATTTGACCACTGTCTTCATGTTTTAGTTGAACTTCTGCTTGTGGAATTGTTTCTTTATTAATGTTTAGAACTGTGCCTTCTAATTTTGCCTTTGACTGTCCAACCAGTGGAGAAGAAATAATGCCCCAGATTACTATAATTAATGGAACTGAACAAATAGCCGCTACATGTTTAATTTTATTGGCAAGATACATTTTATCCTCTCTATTAGACTCGAATTTCCGGAATATTCTTATCAGATCCCGTATCCTGATTCATCCTTTGTGAATATTAGTCGTGAATCAAAATCCTAGCACAGAAATCTGAAAAATAAAACAAATTTACTTTAAGGTCCATTTCTTCAGAATTTCAGCAGGAAAAATTTCTATTTCTTATGTTTATGATATAATGGAGACGTGAAAAATAAGCAAAAATTACTGCTTGCATTATTAATATCTGTTTTTATTGCTACATTTTTGAGTTTTTCAAACGCTTCAACAAAAAAATCAGATCCGTGGAAAAAATGGCTGGATGAAGTTCATCTCATCATTACCAAAGCAGAAGAATCTGTTTTCTATAGTTTAAAAACAGAGGAAGATAAGAAAAGATTTCAAGAACAATTCTGGAAAGCTAGAGATCCTAAACCTGAAACTCCTTATAATGAATATAAGATTGAGTTTTATAGACGCCTAAAGTATGCAGATACTCAATTAGAAGGTCCTAACTCAGCCAGAGGACGGATTTATATTCTTCTGGGTGAACCTTTTGAGAAAAAAAATTATTCTGGCTATGGAGACGTAGTCGACTCCGAGTTATGGATTTATCGTGCTGACGGGAGGCCCGGACTTCCACCTTTTATGCATTTATTATTTTATAGGCCTAGAAATTTTGGGAATTACAGACAGTTTCACCCGGGTCTTCAAAATGCTTTAGATATAATCTCTCCAGGTTATTCATTGGGGAGAGCCTCAAAACTCAAGGCATATCAAATCATAAAAAATAGTTTACCTCAACTTGCTCAAGCCACTGTCTCAATTATTCCAGGAGAAGGCGATCCACGTACAGGTCAATCCCTGACTTCTTCGGGTTCTGCATTTGCCCAGATACATACTTTACCCGAAAGAGAAGTTGAAAGAAATTATCTTAAAAATTTCGCGACCTTCACCGGTATCGTGGATGTTACATATTCGGCAAAAGAAATTGGAGGAAAAGGATTTATCTCTATAAGCGAGAATAAAGGATTTACATTCCTTAATTATTCTATTATGCCCGATGATATTGACCTTAGAAGAGCTGCCGAAAATATACATACATCAGATATAACCATTAATCTAAGAATAGAGGACTTGGAGGGAAGAACAATACATCAGCAAGAGAGAAATATACATTTGGAATATGATGATATTAAGAAAAAAACTGAGATTGAAGAAAGAAAGCTCGCGTTCAAAGATTTCGCTCCTATCGTTGAAGGGGAATACAATGTCAGCATAACTTTTTCTAATAAG
>JAUWJP010000126.1 GCA_030607635.1 Candidatus Aminicenantota bacterium | reverse complement strand
TGAAAAGCTCATGCTCCTTCATGATGTTCTTCTTAATGAAAAGGAAAAAATATTCTCTTCTCGTCTTCTGGGCGAGACAGAACGTGTTTTTTACACGGAAGGGTGGATCCGCTCTTCGGATGCTGAAAAACTTAAATCAAAGCTTCGGCCTTACTCCGACACGATGGAGATTTATTCTAGAGATCCTCTTCCTGAGGAAGAACCACCAGTTATCCTGGAAAATCCGAAGTCGTGGAAGCCTTTTGAGCTAGTGACCAAACTCTACGGCCTTCCCCAGCGCGGCTCCTTTGATCCAACTCTTCCCATGGCTCCTTTTTTTTTCCTGTTCGTAGGCTTGTGTGTCAGTGAGGCGGGCTATGGACTGCTCGTTACGCTTCTAAGCTTGCTCTTAATCAAATTCGCAAAACCAAAAGGAGGCCTGCTTCAATTCTTAAAGCTTTTTACGCTCTTGGGAATCTCAACTACTATTCTTGGAGCTTTGATCGGAGGTTGGTTTGGTTTTCCTATCCGCAGGCTGATGATTTTGGATCCTCTCCAAGACCCGGTTTCTTTCTTAATTATTGCTCTTGTCCTTGGTTTTGTTCAGGTCTGGTTTGGAACGTTCCTAAATATGATCAACGGAATAAAGAACAAACTCTACCTTGAATCCATCTTTGCCCAGGGAGGATGGTTGCTGCTCCTTCCCTCCCTTGTTGTTTATTTGAAGACTAAACAGTCCATCTGGGGAATTTTATCTCTTGCGGGTGCCGCCGGCATTATTTTCTTTGCCTCTCCCAGTCGTAATCCCTTTGCTCGTTTTTTTGGCGGGTTGTACAGCCTCTACGGTATCTCGCGATATATAGCTGATGTTCTTTCCTATTCACGTCTTCTGGCTCTGGGACTGGCAACATCCGTAATTGCCATGGTAGTGAACACTCTCTGTCAGACGGCCCTTGGCATCCCCTGGGTTGGCTGGTTGTTAGCTGCTTTGATATTTATCGGCGGTCATTTGTTTAATTTAGGTATCAGCTTTTTGGGCGCCTTTGTCCATTCCATGCGCCTTCAGTTTGTAGAGTTTTTCAGCAAATTCTTCAAATCTGGCGGCAAACCTTTTAGTCCTTTTGAACTTGAAAGCAAGTTTGTTGAATTTATCTGAATAAATTTTTTTAATGAAAATATGAGGAGGTGGCAGAAATGGAGTTGGGATTCACTTTAGCTGTTTTTGGAGGAGCTCTCGCCGTTGTCCTGGGTGGCATTGGTTCAGCTATTGGTGTTGGACTAGCTGGCCAAGCTTCCAGTGGGGCCATGAGTGAGGATCCAGAAAAATTTGGAAGCTATCTCTTGCTTGTGGCTCTTCCAGGTACTCAGGGCATTTATGGATTTTTAAGCGCTTTTTTGGTCATGTTAAACCTGGGTCTTGTGGGAGGTGCCTTGAAGTCTCCAACGGTTTACCAGGGCTGGCAGATACTTATCGCCTGTCTGCCTGTAGCCTTTGCAGGACTGGTTTCAGGAATCCATCAAGGAAAAGTCTGTGCTTCTGGTGTTTATATGGTAGCCAAGCAGCCCAAAGACCTGATGAAACCAGTGATAATGGCTGCATTGGTGGAGACATATGCAGTGCTTGGACTACTCATTACAATCCTCCTGCTAAACGGGATAACGCTGAAGTGATAAAGCTTTAGAAGCTTCGAGAGAATCATGAGCTTAGAGAAAATCCTGGAGAAAATTATTGATGATGCCCAGGCTGAGGCAGATAAAATCATCCTTGAGAGCAAGAAGAAAGCCGCGGAGAATAAGGAAAAGGCCCGAAAAGAAGCTTCTGAATTAGCAGAAGCGCTGGTAAAGGAGGCGGAGAGGCAGGGCCACCTTGAAGCAAGCCGCATTATTACCCAGGCTCGGTTAGAGAAGAAAATCAATACCCTCTCGCGCAAAAAAGAGCTCATTGAAGAAGTCTTAGAGAAAGCTTTCCAGAGAGGGGCCAAGGGAAAAGAGGGGCTTAAAAGGAAAATCTTCATGTAAGAGGGAGAAAGGGAAGCGCCCTATGATGAGGAAAAATTAAAGGAAGAACTTCGCTCCAAACTTGAAAATGAAATATTAGAGGCCCTGAAAATATGAAGAAACCCTCCAGGCTCAGTTATGCCTATGCTGTAGGCCGGGTGCGCGTGTTAGAGAATAAGCTAGTCGAGCGGGCAATTTTCAGCGAAGCTTCGGAGGTGAGTGATTTTTCTTCTGCTATGAAGGTCATATTCGATGCAGGAAGTTTTTCAGAAGAAATGGTTCAAATCAGGGATTCGGACGAGTTGGATGAATACCTCGAAAAGGAAGAAAAAAATCTTTATCGTTTGCTGGAAGAAATTCTCCTTGAAGGAGATATCCTAACAATCTTTCTCGAGGAAAGCCATCCTGAGAAGGCGATGTCGGTTGCTGAGAGAACGGGTTATTCCTTTATCAAAGACTATATCAGGCATAAAATTGATTTAGGCAACCTCAAGATTTTTTGCCGTGTGAAGTATTCAGGTCTTTCGCTAAAAAAGTTTGGAAGCCTGGTCTTAAAAGGTGGTTTTCTGGATGAGAAAATTTTACTCCAAAACTTTGATCTCTCTTTCTCTGAGATTGGAGAGAGGTTTCGTGCCACTCCTTACCTTGACCTCTGGACAAAAGCGACCGATGCTCTCCAAGAACGGGAAACTTTTGTTGAGTTAGAACGCGGGATAGAAGACTTTCTTATGAACTACTTAAAGAGAGCAAAGTATATCGTGTTTGGGCCTGAGCCAGTCTTTACCTACGGACTGGCAAAAAGAAGAGAACTAAGCTTGGTGAGGCTTCTTGGAGTTGGGAAAATCAACCAAATTCCTACCCCCATCTTAAAAGACAGAATAAGTGAGACCTATGTTTGATAAAGTTGCCGTCGTAGGAGAAGCTGACATCATTTTTGCTCTAAGAGCACTGGGAGTAAAGATTTTTTCTCCTAAGAGCCTGGAAGAAGCCAAGAAAGTAATGGAGAGCTTAGCAAAGGAAATTTTTGCTCTTTGCTTCTTGCACGAGAGCTTCCTGGAACCCCTAAGGGAAGAAAGGGAGGCTTTAAGAAAGAAATTTTGTCCTGTAGTTGTCGGATTCTCGGATTACAGAAAGGTAACAGATCAGCTGGAGCAAATGATGAGAGATGTCGCCATCAAAGCTACAGGTTCAGATTCTTTGGTTAAAAGAAAGGAAGAAGATGAAAGAAGGTAAAATTATTCGTGTCGCAGGCCCACTGGTCGTCGCTTCAGACTGCCTGGGAGCGAAAATGTACGACATGGTTAAGATTGGAGAATTAGGACTCATAGGAGAAGTCATCGAACTAAAAGAAGACCTGGCATTTATCCAGGTTTACGAGGACACAACAGGAATCGGCCCGGAGGAACCAGTGTTTTTAACTGGAAAGCCCTTAAGTGTTGAATTAGGGCCGGGTTTGATAAGCTCCATTTATGATGGAATCCAGAGACCCTTAGATGTCATAAGGAAAAGAGAGGGAGACTTTGTCACACGAGGTATCGCATTGCCGCCCCTCAATCGGGAGAAAAAATGGAACTTCACTCCCCTGGTCACCAAGGGTCAGGAGGTCAAAGAGGGAGATTTTCTGGGCGAAGTGGAGGAAACTCCTCTTGTTAAGCATAAAATCATGGTTCCTGTTGGCTCAGCCGGAAAAATCGTGGAGATCAAAAAAGGGAGTTTATCTATAGAAGAAGTGGTGGCCCGGATACAGGCTCCGAAAGAGGTGAAAGAGGTAAGGATGTTCCAGACATGGTCGATCCGCAGAAACAGGGGTGTTCATGAACGTCTTATGCCCGATGAGCCTCTAATCACGGGGCAGAGAGTAATTGATACTCTCTTTCCCTTAGCGAAGGGTGGAACCGGCTGTGTCCCCGGTCCATTCGGCAGCGGCAAGACCGTAGTCCAGCACCAGCTTGCCAAATGGTCGGATGCTCAGATCATCGTCTTCGTTGCCTGCGGAGAGAGGGGAAATGAAACAGCTGATCTTCTTCTCAGCTTTCCTGAATTGGAAGATCCCCATACGGGCCGGCCTCTTTTAGAGCGGACAGTTATAATAGCCAATACCTCAAACATGCCGGTCGCGGCTCGAGAAGCATCTATTTATACCGGAATGAGTATCGCTGAATATTTCCGTGATATGGGATATTCTGTGGCCCTCACGGCTGATTCTACAAGCAGATGGGCAGAAGCTTTAAGGGAGATTTCAGGACGCATGGAGGAGATGCCAGGAGAGGAAGGTTATCCTGCCTATCTGGCAAGCCGCATTGCTGGATTCTATGAGCGGGCTGGAAAAGTTATCTGCTTGGGCTCAGACAGGAGACAAGGCGCCCTGAGTGTTATGGGTGCTGTTTCTCCTCCAGGAGGAGATTTATCCGATCCAGTTGTTCAGGCTACACTCAAGGTAGTCAAAGTCTTCTGGGCCTTGGATGATAAGCTGGCAAACATGCGGCACTTTCCCGCCATTAACTGGCTTTTAAGCTATTCTCTGTATGTAGAGAACATAAAGAATTATATGAATGACAATGTAGCCGAAGAATTTACCAGTCTCAGGCAGGAAGCCATGGAACTTCTTGAGGAGGAGTCAGAACTTCAAGAAATTGCCCGGCTTGTCGGCGTAGAATCTCTTTCAACCAAGGAAAGGCTTATCCTCGAGTCTGCACGATCGATCCGAGAAGACTTTCTCCATCAGAATGCCTTTCATCCGCAGGATACTTACACCTCCTTGAGGAAGCAGTATTTGATGCTGCGAACAATCCTGCATTTTCACAATTCAGGCCTTAAAGCTTTAGAGGAAGAAAAAAGCCTGGAAGAGATTTTAGCCCTTGGGGTCAGAGAGAAAATTTCAAAAATGAAATTCCTTCCGGAAGGAGAATCTGATCTTCTCGAAGTTTATATCGAAATCGACAACGCCTTTAAAGAGCTGTTACAGAAGAAAGGAGTGAGTGAGGAAAATGTATAAAGAGTACCTGACTGTCTCCAACATTGTTGGACCTTTGGTTATTGTAGAGAAAATCAGGGATGTAAAGTTCGGCGAATTAGTAGAAATTGAAGCTGTGGGAGGATCTTTACGCCGGGGCACAGTGCTTGATATTTCTACAGAAAGAGCAGTCGTTCAGGTTTTTGAAGGCACTATCGGCCTTGATGTGGCTAAATCCCGGGTGAGGTTTTTAGGGCGTTCCCAGCAGCTTGGCGTTTCAGATGAGATTATCGGTCGAATTTTTGATGGTTCAGGAAGCCCCAAAGACCACGGCCCTCAAATAATTGCCAAGAAAATGCTCGATATCACCGGGAATCCTATAAATCCTGATGCCCGGGACTACCCCTCTGAGTTCATCCAGACCGGAATATCTTCTATTGATGGGATGAATCCCCTGGTAAGGGGACAGAAACTTCCGTTGTTTTCAGGGAGCGGGCTGCCCCATGCCCGTATTGCTGCCCAGGTTGCGCGACAGGCTACTGTGCTAGGAAAGGCGGAGAAATTTGCGGTAGTTTTTGGCGCAATGGGCATAACGTTTGAAGAGGCAAACTTTTTTATAGAGGATTTTCGTAACACAGGAGCATTAGAGAGAGCGGTGCTTTTTCTCAATTTAGCTAAC